>CAXBMT010000308.1:0-1552 GCA_963976925.1 uncultured Bdellovibrionales bacterium | reverse complement strand
GAATCTACATGTTGCTGAAGCACAAGGAATTTTAGAGACACTTGATCCAACAGATCGTCTCAACAGAATTAATGATATTTTAACTCGTGAATTAGAAATTTTGGCCATGCAAGCAAAAATTAGAACTGCCGCAAAAGATGAAATTTCTAAATCACAAAAAGAATATTTTTTACGCGAACAAATCAAAGCTATTAAGACTGAACTTGGAGACGGCGAAGCACCTAGCAGTGAACCCGAAGATGAGTTTGGTGAATTTAGAGAAAAAATCGCGAAAGCTAAAATGCCAGAAGAAGTTGAAAAGGAAGCTACCAAGCAACTTGTTCGACTTGAGAAAATGCATCCTGATTCTTCAGAGAGTGCAATTATTAGAAGTTATCTTGAGTGGATGGTTGACCTTCCATGGTCAGTCGAATCTGAAGATAAAATTGATATCGAAGCGGCGCTTGCAATTTTAGATGAAGATCATTTTGATTTACATAAAGTTAAAGAGCGTATTCTTGAATATCTAGCCGTTCGTCAATTGAAGGGTAAAGATATGAAAGGTCCGATCCTTTGTCTTTCAGGCCCTCCAGGTGTTGGTAAAACTTCTCTTGGAAAGAGCATTGCAAAATCAATTGGCCGTGAATTTGTTCGTATCAGTCTTGGCGGTGTTAAAGACGAAGCTGAAATTCGTGGACACAGAAGAACCTATGTAGGTTCAATGCCTGGTCGACTGATCCAAGGACTTAAACAAGCTGGAACTAATAACCCAGTCGTGCTTCTTGATGAGATTGATAAGCTTGGTGGAGACTATAAGGGTGATCCGGCTTCAGCATTACTTGAAGTTCTAGACCCTGAACAAAACTGCAATTTTAGAGACCATTATCTTAACGTTCCATTTGATCTTTCAAACGTGATGTTTATCGCAACATCAAACGTTTTAGAGCAAATCCCGGGACCATTAAGAGATAGAATGGAAGTGATTAATCTTTCTGGTTATACACAAGAAGAGAAAGTAGCTATTACTAAAAAATATCTTATTCCTAAGCAATTAAAGGAAAATGGTATTTCAAATGACCATGTTGAGTTTACAGATGAGGCTGTTGAGAGTGTGATTAAGCATTTCACAGCTGAGGCTGGTCTTAGAAATCTTGAAAGACGAATTGGTGCACTTTGTAGAAAAGTGGCAATGAAAATTGCTAAAGGCGATGTTGGTAAAACTCACCTTCTTCACGATACGGTTATCAAGTTTTTGGGCCCTCCTATCTATACCAAAGAAGATGAAAAGCAATACGACGAAGTTGGTGTTGCGACAGGACTTGCTTGGACCTCAGTTGGTGGACAAGTACTCCCGATCGAAACAACTAAGATGAAAGGAAAGGGTTTAACTCTGACCGGCCAACTTGGTGATGTCATGAAAGAGTCAGCACAAACTGCAATTGGTTATATTCGCTCAAAGGCGGAGCAACTTGGCGTTGATGAAGACTTTTTCGACAAGTACGAGCTTCATGTTCACTTACCTGCTGGAGCGACACCTAAAGATGGTCCTTCTGCAGGTATAACACTAGCAACT
>CAXBMT010000307.1:0-1564 GCA_963976925.1 uncultured Bdellovibrionales bacterium | reverse complement strand
ACTTGAATTAGTTTCACTAGAAGATGACGGTGAAGGGATGGCCTATGAGGATCTCCCCTACGCTTTTGCCAGACATGCTACTTCTAAAATTAATGATTATGCAGACCTTTTCAAATTACTTTCATATGGCTTTAGAGGTGAGGCACTTGCAAGTATTGCCAGTGTCTCCAGAGTTAGCTGTACCAGTGTTCAAGCTAATGGCAAAGGTGGAAAGATTGAGATTCAAGGCGGTCAACAAACCTCTCATGTTCCCATCGAATCAAAAGAAAAAGGAACATCTCTTTTTATAAAAGACCTATTCTACAATACACCAGCTAGACTTAATTTCATTAAATCTAAATCATCTGAAAAGAATGCTATCAAACGCATTGTTGATTCATTCTTACTTACAGCTAGAAATATCACTTTTACGCTTAAGTATGATGATCAAGACAAAAAGATTTATAATCAATGCCAGAACTCACACGACTTTATTAAGAGGATGGAGAGACTATTCTTCAAAAGAAAGGATCTTAATTCTAATACAAGCCTAATGTATGAGGGCAGAAAAGAGTTTGAGGGTCATAAACTAGAACTTCATATCTCGACAATGTCCTTTGCCGGCAACGCAGGAAAAAATCATTTCCTTTTTGCTAACAACAGGCTTTTTAATGAAAAAAGAATTCATCAGACAATTATAAGAAGCTTACCAAACTTATGGGGTTCAAACTCTGGGCACTACGCTTGCTTTTTAACTGTTCCAACTGACAAGATTGATGTCAACGTGCATCCGAATAAAACCGAAGTTAAGTTTTCGAGAGAAGACATTATCTACGCTATGATCAAGGATGTTTTGAAAGATCTTGATGATCTGGCACTCCCTATGGAGTCAAATACAACTGAGACTGAACCAGTCAAACAAGAAGCATGGAAAAAGTTCGACTCTCCTTCAAGAGTTGATCGTCCAAACCATCAGAATACCGATTCTGAGGTCTCTCCAACAAAAGCAGAAGTTGATCACTTACCCGTTGGATATAGGTGGCTAAAAAATCACCCTTACACTATCGTCGATGAATCAGCACTAATCAGGCTTTGTTGCCAGGACAAACACGATACTTACTCTAGATCTTTTACTCCCCTTTTGATTAATGAACCGATTCATTGCAAAGATAGAAATCTTGATTTGGATAAACTCAACCATCTAGGGTTTGATTTAGAGTGGATTGATCAAGCCACTTTTATCACCTAATGAGTGGATTGATCAAAACTTGTTGGCTCTAAGAGCTGTATCATCTTGGCTTCGCTCACTTCCCTATTTAGATATATGTCATCATACTATCCAAAATATCCACCTTGATAGACAAGAAATCTTTACTGGATTAAAACTCAAAAGTCCTTTGGCCGAGGCTGTCTTTCAAAGGAACTTCAGTCAATTTGACTTTGAATCACTTAGAGAAAAAAGAGTTGTCATCACCCTTAACGAACAGACTCTTAGGAGACTATTTCATTCATGAAGCGTCTTCCACTGCTTATTATTTCAGGTGCAACGGCGACAGGGAAAACTTCAACAAGCCTTCGTATTGCA
>CAXBMT010000306.1:0-1675 GCA_963976925.1 uncultured Bdellovibrionales bacterium | reverse complement strand
AGTTTGTTCCATGAAGATTTGAGCTTGATAAAATATTTTCTAATATAGTCATTATTAAGCCTTGATTAACCAGTCGTATCCACGTTTTTCTAATTCTAGGGCAAGCTCTTTTCCGCCAGACTTAATGATCTTGCCTTGTGACAGGACGTGAACATAATCAGGAACGATATAATCGAGTAATCTTTGATAGTGAGTCACTAAGACGACCGCATTATATTTAGTTTTAAGAGCGTTAACACCTTTAGCTACAATTTGAAGAGCGTCGATATCAAGACCTGAATCTGTTTCGTCGAGTAAAGCTAGTCTTGGATTAAGAACTGCCATTTGTAAGATTTCATTTTTCTTTTTCTCCCCACCCGAAAAGCCTGTGTTAACAGCGCGATCAAGAAAAGATGAATCCATGCTCAAAAGTTCAAGTTTAGGTCTTAAAAACTGTCTAAACTCTTCTTCTTCCATCGGCTTAGCGCCTTGGTGAGTACAAACTGAATTATAACTTTCTCTTAAAAAGTGAAGATTGGTGACACCAGGAATTTCAACAGGATATTGAAAACCTAAAAATATTCCTTCTTTAGACCTATCATCAGGTTCAAGTTCAAGAAGATTCTTTTCTTTTTTATTAATCGTGTAGTTAACCTCACCACTTGTTACCTCAAATGATGGATGACCTGCGATGACTTTTGCTAGGGTAGACTTACCTGAGCCATTTGGGCCCATGATTGCGTGAACTTCTCCAGCTTTAATCTCAAGATTAATTCCGCTTAGAATCTCTTTGTCTTCAACTTTTGCATGTAGATTTTTAATTGTGATCATTTTTTTTCCTATCCGATACTATTTTCTAATTTCATTTCTAATAATTTAACTGCTTCAACTGAGAACTCTAATGGAAGCTCTTTAAAGACTTCCTTACAAAATCCGTTCACAATCATTGAGATACATTTTTCACTGTCTAGACCACGACTTCTTAAATAGAAAAGTTGGTCTTCAGAGATACGTGATGTTGAAGCTTCGTGCTCAACCGTAGCGCTGTCATTTTTTACATCAATATATGGGAAGGTATGTGCTGAGCTTTTATCTCCAACCAGCATTGAGTCACACTGAGAGTAATTTCGTGCTCCATGGGCCGAAGGCATAATCTTAACTAGGCCTCTATAGGCATTGCTACTTTGCTCAGCTGAGATACCTTTAGAGATAATCGTCGACTTTGTATTCTTACCGATATGGATCATCTTAGTTCCAGTATCAGCTTGCATCTTATTGTTTGTAAGGGCGACAGAATAAAACTCACCTTGAGAATTATCACCAATCAAATTACATGAAGGGTATTTCCAAGTAATAGCAGAGCCTGCTTCAACTTGGGTCCAAGATACGTATGAATTTTTGCCAAGGCAGTTCGCTCTTTTTGTAACGAAGTTATAAATTCCGCCTTTTCCTTCTTTGTCACCGGCGTACCAGTTTTGAACGGTGGAGTAGCGAATGGTGGCATCGTCGAGCGCAACAAGTTCAACAATGGCAGCGTGAAGTTGATTTTCATCACGTTGAGGTGCAGTACAGCCTTCAAGGTAATTCACGTAACTGCCTTCATCTGCAACAACGAGTGTTCTTTCAAACTGTCCTGTTTCTTTGGCGTTGATTCTAAAATATGTTGATAGATCCAGCGGACACTTCACACCTTTTG
>CAXBMT010000305.1:0-1715 GCA_963976925.1 uncultured Bdellovibrionales bacterium | reverse complement strand
GCAGAAGCTTTAAGTCACTTCGGCGATAAGAATGCCGATATAATATTAGGAGCTACACGACCAATTCTTAGAGACTATTTAGAGATACCAATTGAGAGGATGTACTTTAAAACTTCGATGGATCTTTTAAGCGATAACTTCTCTAAGTTTGAGGCTAATATTAGAGAACTCTTTGTTGATAACGAAGAGCAGATTATTCAAACAGAAGTTGTTTTTCAAAAGATTAACGAGCTAAGACTTGATTGCATAAAGAAGACTGATTTTCGCGGATTAAAAGCGATCACTTTACTAAACGATAGTCTTCATCAATGGAAAGAGCTTTCAATTGTAACTGATCAAATTAATATTTTTGACTGGGAAGTTATTAAAAATTGTACTCATCTCAATGCTCCTAGAATCTACCAAGCTCCCCACCTAGGGCTAAGTGAAAAAAAAGGAACAATTTATCCTTTCTCTGGATCAGTAGATATTAGAAATAATCGTCCTGTGTTCATTTGCATTAATAGCTCACACTCATCATTCAAACTTGCACAATCAGAGTATTCACAAGAGGTCGCTAATCTTTTGTCAGCTTTAGGCCCAAGACGAAGAGCCGAGCTAGACTTTATGAAAGTTAGAGAAGACTTTAGAGAAATGCTTTCAAGATCAGAACCGGTCTTATTTATTGAAGAGGGACTGATTGAGCATGATTTAGGCTGGGCCGAGATGTTTAAGCTGGTGAACTTCAATGATATAAAGCTAAGTGAAAATAAAAAATCTGAGCTTAAAGATTTTCTAAATGAAAAAAGTATTATTGCTAGTGAACTCAGATTACCAATTTCACCAAGTCGATTGCAGACTTATATGGACTGTCCTAGAAAGTTCTACTTTCAATATATCGAAAAAGTATCAGAAAAAGCCTCGAAGAAAACTATTATTGAACCTAGATATCTAGGTGAAGTTGAACACGCAGTCATTGAGAAATATCTTATTCAAAAGATGGACTGGGATGCGAGTTTGCATCAGAAGGTTTGCGTCAATGAGTTAGGTCTGATTTTAAATAAAAATCAAATAACATTGGATCGATCAAAGTATATAAGTGCTCTTCAAGAAGTAAAAAGCTATTCACGAAATGGTATTTTATTTCTGATAGAGCTTGCAAAACAGCTTCCAAGTCCATCATTTAAGTTTGAGCAAAAATATAAGGATGGAGATTACGCTGGGAGAGTTGACCTGATTGTTGAAACACCTATTGGCAAAGGGGTTTTGGACTTTAAGCGCTCAGGTGCGAGTATTCCGGATAAAGGACAACATGAAAAATTTATTAAAGTTCAACTTTGGAATTATTTAAGACATATAGACACAAGCTCTCATGAATACCTCTTTTGGGGTTATGTATGTCTGGCTGATATTGAGAAGAGTCTACTTTACTCTGCGTGGGATGAATTGAATTCAGACTCCCTTCAAGGTCTGGAAGATAATATGAAAATTCATACGGTTGATTCTGAGAAAATTAAGCTTTCTCATGAAACATATTCTGAACTGGAAGATGAGGCTTTAAATAGATTAAAAAATGAATCCACTTGGAAGGCTCTACCAACGCATAAAGATGCCTGTTCATTTTGTAGCTTATCTAACCTTTGCTCAAGAGGTATGTACTAATGAATACATTTGAAACCTCAGCTAATGACGAACAAAAAGAGGCGATTTTCCATGAAGGTGGAGTTCTTTTAAGT
>CAXBMT010000304.1:0-1753 GCA_963976925.1 uncultured Bdellovibrionales bacterium | reverse complement strand
TCGACTAGTTGATAAAGCTATTGAAAAGGGATCATCTTTTTTATTAGTCATTTGTGTTGCACTAATGTTGTCCCTTAGTGTGGCAGCAATTGTGATGAGATGGTTTGATACTTCATTTTTATGGATCGAACCTTTTGTCAGACACTTGGTTTTTCTTTCAACTTTTTTAGGTGGAGTCATTGCCACTGGTCGTGGAACTCATATTGCTATTGATATCATCAACAAAAAGATTGATATGTCTGGACCAGATTGGGCCAAACGTCTTAGTAATCGTATTTTAAATCTCGCTTCAGGTTTGGCTCTGTTTTGGCTAGTTAGAGCTTCTTGGCAGTTTATGAATATCGAACTTGAATATGGTCATGAAGTATTTTGGGGAATTCACAGTGGTTTTCTTGTTGGAATTATTCCTTTTGGTCTTTCATTAATTGCTTATAGATTTATGTACCGCTTTCTTGAAAGCTTTTCAAAAGCGAGTGCTGCATGAGCGCTATATTCGCCAGTATTGGCATTTTCCTTTTAGCTATCTTAGGTGTTCCTTTATTTGTCATCATGTCGCTTGCGGCGATGACGGCTTTTAGTTTTACAGATGTTGAGTTATCAGCTGTAGCAGTTGAGATTTATCGTATTTCATCTGCACCTACATTGTTAACAATTCCATTATTTACCTTGGCCGGATACTTGATGGCAGAGAGTGGATCACCTAAAAGACTTTTAAGACTCGCCGATGCCGCTCTTGGCTGGTTGCCTGGTGGAGTCGCGATCGTCTCACTTGTTATCTGTGCTTTCTTTACAGCTTTTACAGGTGCTTCTGGTGTAACTATTATCGCGTTAGGTGGACTACTATTTCCAATTCTAAAAAACGAAGGTTACTCGGAGGACTTTAGTCTTGGTTTAATTACAACCTCAGGCTCGCTTGGTTTACTATTTGCTCCAAGTCTTCCCATCATTCTTTACGGAATTGTGGCTAAGGTTGATATCGACCAGCTGTTTCTAGCAGGTCTTCTTCCTGGTATTTTTCTTATTGTTGTTCTCTCTCTTTGGTCGATTAAAAACGGAACAGCAAGAACAGTTACAAGATCTTTTGACTTTAAAGAATTAGTAGCAGCTTTTAAAGGTTCGTTCTTCGAAGCTCTTTTACCTGTAGGAGTCCTTACTGGTATTTACGGTGGCTTTGTTACACCTACTGAAGCTTCGGCCATGACTGCTTTCTATGTTTTGATCATTGAATGTTTTATTTATAAAGATCTTCATCTGTTTAAAGATGTTCCAAAAGTTACTTTAGATGCCATGAGTTTAGTTGGCGGTATTCTCTTGATTCTTTGCTGTGCTCTAGGATTAACAAACTATCTGGTTGATGAAGAAATTCCAATGCAGATTCTAGATCTTATGCGCCAGTATCTCGATAATAAGTGGGCCTTCTTATTCTTCTTGAATATTTTCTTACTCATAGTTGGTTCAATGATGGATATCTTTAGTGCCATCATCGTTGTAGTCCCTCTGATCACTCCGATTGCAGCAGAGTTTGATGTTAATCCAATTCACCTAGCGATTATCTTTTTAACTAATCTTGAAATTGGATACATTACGCCGCCTGTGGGGATTAACTTATTTATCTCAAGCTTTAGATTTAAAAAACCCGTGACAGAATTATATCGAGCTACATTTCCTTATCTCATTCTCTTAGTGTTTGCTCTAGCAGTTATTACTTATGTACCGGCACTAAGTCTTTGGTTGGTTGAACGTTGAGGGTAAA
>CAXBMT010000303.1:0-1814 GCA_963976925.1 uncultured Bdellovibrionales bacterium | reverse complement strand
TCTTACTGCCTTACAAGAAGTTGCCACACAGATCAAAAACTCTGGTATTGGGAATTTATATGACGACGCAGCTAACGTTATTTATCCATTGAGTCGTGGAGTTGCGCCAACTGATCCCGGTGGCTTTAGAAGCGAAATGGCTGCCTCTTCGATTTGCACTGGAGCCGGAACTGGAGCTGCTAATGTAAGTATTGCTGCTCGTTTTTCGACTTTTTTACAACAGGACACAGAAGTATGTCCCAACGCAAAACCTTTGTCCGTTTTATTAGGGCAATATATTGAAGGGCTAATTACTGGTGTTAACCAAGCAAATTTATACCATTTTGATACATGGTACGATGATCAAACGCCTAAACATGCAGGCAATGATATGAAAAATATCATGACCGCCTATAGGCCTGGTGAAGACCATGGAGCTGACAGAGACGGCGTTCTTCAAAATCCTCTTGCAAGTAAGCCAATAAACCTTAGAAACTTTTACTCTACTAAATTTATACAGTTCGATATTGTCAGCAATAATAGCTCTCGCTCTAAACTAGTTGGAAGCAATGGCGTCACACTCATAGAGGGTTATGAGAATGGCTTTGACATCAGTAATGATGTTGAGACCCAGATTTCAGGTGACTATATCAATAAGTTACAAGATACCATTGATGTGCGCTGGTAAAGCTTGATTTTGCCATATCGCACTAGATATACTGGGCTTAATTATGGGAATAATAGACTTCTTAATAGGCAAAGCTAAAAAGGACAAAAACGTGGCTAAAAAGAAAACTGCGAAAAGAGTTTCAACTAAAAAGAAAGCCGCTGCTAAAAAGGTAGCGAAAAAGAAAACTGCTAAAAAAGTAGCAAAAAAGAAAACTGCTAAAAAAGTAGCAAAAAAGAAAACTGCCAAAAAGGTAGCAAAAAAGAAAACGACAAAATCTAAAAAAGAAAATACAGAACCAAAGAAGAAAATCTCTAAAGCTGAAGCTTTAAGACTTTCTAAAGAAGAAGCTATTGCAAGATACAAAGAAAAGTCTACTAATGAGCTTGATCAAGAACTTCTTAAAAAGTTGAAAGATAGCGCAATTGATGATGAGGCTCCTGAAGCAGTGGCCGTACAAATTTCAGAAACTGATTTAGAGCCAGAAACAGCTAAAACAATTTCAATTGATGAAGTGGACGAAGACGAAGAAGGCTTTGAAGCCGATAGCTCCAAGGCATCAAATGATGACGAGGATGACGACACAGAAGACGGTGAAGGAAAGTACGGTTATGGCTGGGGGTATGAAGATGCCTTTGATAATCCAGAAGAGGAAGAAGAACCAGAAGAAATTCTTGATGAAGATGAACTTTATGCCAAGGGTCTTGGCAAGGATGAAGACTAATTTGTGAATAATCCGAAGTTAGAACTTTACTATTTTGATGCTTGCCCATTCTGCCAAATTGTTTTGGAAGTTATTGATGAGTTAAATATTAAAGTTGAACGATGTGACATTCATAAAGATAGAAGTCGCTATAATAAACTAGTTCAAGATACAGGGCGTGGAACTGTTCCATGCCTTTATATTGATGATCAACCAATGCACGAGAGTGCAGATATTGTACGCTGGTTGAAGGCCAATGCCGCCAAGCTGACAAAAAACGGCTAAGGGGGCTACAGTGGAAATTCGTGATCCGGTTCACGGCTCAATCCATATTAGTGATGAGATCGTTCCGATTATTCGCCATCCATTTTTTCAAAGACTGCGAAATATTAAGCAGCTTGGTTTAACTGAGTACATCTTTCCAGGAGCGACTCATACTCGCTTCATTCACTCCATAGGCGTCAT
>CAXBMT010000302.1:0-1835 GCA_963976925.1 uncultured Bdellovibrionales bacterium | reverse complement strand
CTACTTTGCAGCGACTTCTGAATCACCCAAAAGCTTGTCCCCATCATTAACACCATTATCGATATACTTTCTTAATCTTAGGAACTCATCCGATTCAAACTCTAAGAATGTTTCAAGGCGATCAGAGCCGGGTGCTGAGTATGGACCAACATCAACGTCTGAACTGAAGTAGAAGTCATATGACTTATCACCAACCCTTGAATACAGGTGGCCACCACCACTTGAGATCGGAAAAGAGATTGTGTTTTCAGAAGTCGCTGCAAAGTAGTCATCAAAAAAGACTTTCTTTTGATCTTCACTAAGTCCTTTTAGACTAACAATATAAACATCTCTTCTACCACCAGGTTGATCTTTAAATCTAAACTTTACCTGTTCAACTTTTTTTAGAATATTTGGATGTTTGGCTTGAAGCTGGGCCATTCTCTCGTTAAGAGGCCCAGACCATATTTTTGAAGGAAAAGAGTTTTTAAGTGGACCTGATGTTATGGATATCTCTTTAATCATAGAGTCCATTGAGGCGCCACGTTCTGCTGTTAGAATAGTATTTTCTTCGAACTCCTCAAAAGCTTTCGCTAGCTTAGACTTGTTGGCGAACTCTGCAAGCGCTCCTTGAATTTCAGCCTTCGCGTGATCATCATCAATCGATCCACTTCGCAATCGAGCGACAATATCAGATAACTTTTCGGTATAAGCCTCTTGGGCCTGTTCAACTTTTGATGAAATACTTGTGGCTTTGATCGCTTCAAGATGTTCGCCCCAATCTCTAAGGGGATAAGCAAAGTTTTTATAAACGTTAAGAGCTTTCTTTTCAGCTGGAGTGTAAGTGTAGTTCGGATTTGCTTTGTTAGGGAAAAGACGTTTTAGCTCATCCTTAGTAGTCTTTGGAAGTTTTGCAAAATCTTGATCAAGGTTAAAGCTTTTTAGTGAGGCAAGCTCATCGAGTCCGCCTGTTCCATGTTGCATGAAATACAGTGAGCGAAGTAAGCGATCCGAAAGTAGGGTAAAGTTTTTGTGAGCATCGCGAACTTCAAGAATTATCCTTTTTTCACCAAGAATATCTGGACGATAAACTGTACCACCAGTGTATTTAAATGAGTTCTCTAAACCAGAAATTGCTTCAAGGGAGGCATCGTCAAATTTATTGCCTTTTGAGTTAGCTGATAGCATTTGTTGAAGCTGACGCTGCTTTGTTGATGTCATTGGTCCAAGAAAAGGGTGCTCAAAATTTCTGGCTACCATTCGCTCTGGATCTTGTTGGTAGCGTAAGTGACCAGCATTAAGCTTTTGTAGAATGTCATATTCAGAGTAGAAGTTGAATAATCCCATTTTCTCTTTAACTGCGAGATCTTCTGCAACTCCAGCGGCCGAGCCAAAGAAGCTCTCAGGTGGAACTGAGATTGTGGCTTGCATTGAGCCTTCGCCAAATTTGGTATTAAGCTTCTTGATTGAGCGATACCAATCTTCGTAGCTATCAAAGGGCTCGAGAACAAACTCTAGGTTGCCTGTATCATCTTGGATAAGTGCTTCAGGAAGAAACTTGTAACCTGCTTGATCCTTAAGTTTGACTAGGCCGCCGGGTTGTCTAGGTTCTGGAAATAATCGTTCAATATTATTTCTAACCCAATCAGCTCTATCTTTAACCGATAACGTGAACCAGCGGTCCTTCGACATTCCAAAGCCTGGTTTAGGCCCATAGATTTTTACAATCTTATCAATTTCCTGAAGGGTATACTCTGATTCAAAACCGAACTGTAGGTGTTTTCCTTCAGCAATTGCAGCATCTTCAAGTCCAAAAGGAGCTCTGACAATCTTTTTAGAACCGTTAAGACTAATAT
>CAXBMT010000301.1:0-1853 GCA_963976925.1 uncultured Bdellovibrionales bacterium | reverse complement strand
AAGGTAAAGAAGAAAGACCAGTCGTTATTCACAGAGCTCTTCTTGGCTCGCTTGAGCGCTTTATCGGTGTCTATATTGAACACGTTGGCGCGGCTTTCCCATTTTGGATCGCACCAGAACAAGCAATTATCGTTCCTGTAAATAATGAAACTCATGAAGCTGAAGCTTCAATCATTGCAGCAGAGCTTCGAGACCTAGGCCTTCGAATTAAAGTTGATAATAGAAATGAATCAATGGGCTATAAGACTCGTCAAATTCAAAAGTCCAAAGTCCCTTATATGATCGTTATAGGTGATAGAGAAATTGAAACAAAAACTGTTTCACTTAGAGCTTATGGCTCAAGAGATAGTGAGACATTAAGTCACGCTGACTTAAAAACTTTATTTACTGAACTCAACCAGGAGCGAGTCCCCAAAGAACTAAGATAAACTTTGGGGTATAGCGAAGGATCTCTATGCCCAATGAAAACAAAAATGTTCTTCTTATCTGTGGTGGCGGCGGTACTGAGCACGAGATCTCACTAATTTCAGCGAAATTCATACTAGATCACTTAAAGACCATTGATGGTGTAACTCCGTTTTATGTGGAGATCACTAAAGACGGAACAAGAAGAGATATTGATGGCAAAGCTTGTGAGCTACGTCGAGCAGGTGAGCTGGTGTGGAAAGACACTCAAGAGTCAGTCATGCTCCACTATGCCATACCTTGCATTCACGGCCCTCCTGGAGAAACCGGAGATATCCAAGGTGTCTTTGAAATGATGGGACTTCCCTACTTAGGGGCTAATCCAGAATCGAGTCGTCTGTGTTTTAACAAAGTTTCAACGAAGCTTTGGCTTGATGCGCTCGAAATTCCTAATACGCCTTACTTGTTCTTATCTGAACTAGATTCAGAGTCAGTAGATAAAACAAAAGCTTTTTTTAAAAAACAAGATGGCGATATTTTCATCAAAGCTGCCAGCCAAGGAAGCAGCGTTGGCTGTTATCATGTCGTCAGCGAAAATGAAGTAGAGTCAAATTTGACCAATGCATTTAAGTTTTCTGACTACGTTTTGGTTGAACAAACGGTTAAGGGAAGAGAGCTTGAAGTCGCCGTTTATGAGTACCAGGGAAAGCTTGAATGTAGCGCTCCTGGTGAAATTATATGTCCCAATAAGTTTTATTCTTATGAGGAAAAGTACTCAGATAATAGTAAGACATTGACTCTTCCAAAGGCCGAAAACCTCACCAATGAGGTGATCGAAAAGATAAAACTCTACGCTAAAAAGGCTTTCAAAGGTCTTAAGCTTAAAGACTTGGCGAGAATCGATTTTTTCTTCACGGATGATGGTAAGATCTATCTAAACGAGCCTAACACTTTTCCGGGACACACTAAGATATCGATGTTTCCGATGATGATGAAAGAAAACGGTCATAATTATAAAACATATTTAGAATACTTAATCGCTCATAATGCGAGGAAACTATGAAACTTGATTTAATTAATTCACAGGCTGAAAAACATGCAACCGATCGCCTGGCGCACTTTTATCAATCAAACTTAATTCCGGCTGAAAAAAAAGCTTATCTAACTTCACTTGAAAAAAGTGAAGGTCCATACATGGCGATTGAAGGTCAGGACGGTAAGACTCACTACATGATGGATGCCGCAAGCCAAATTGCGACACTTGGACTTGGCTTTAATCCATCAGTATTTATGGGAGTAGCTCATTTTCTTGAAGCTTGGACCAATAACCCACACACAAAAACATTTAAACAAGTTCACATTGCGCTTAAGAAGTTTTTAAAACGTAAAACAAACTGGGAAAATGTATTCATTAATTATACCAACTCTGGAGCTGAAGCTAACGAAAC
>CAXBMT010000300.1:0-1890 GCA_963976925.1 uncultured Bdellovibrionales bacterium | reverse complement strand
CCCTGAAGCCGATGATGCAAAATCGAATCTAAGTCTCGGCCCACTTTCCATCAACTATCTGCCTGAAGCGCTTGGACCATGTTTTATTAAGAATAATATCTCAGATGTCGTTGTCTGGAACTCTAAGACGAGCACCTGCTTTGTACCGGAAGAAAACAATATTTCTGTAGAAAAAACTAGTGCCGGCAACAGATTTTTTGTTGTTCAAGATAAAGAGAAGTCACGTCTTTTAACTTTCTTTCCAGAACTTTCGCCTTGGCCTGTCACAAAAGAGATGAAAGTTATCTCTGACTCTCCCTATAGAGTCTTTAGTAAGCAGCTCTTTAAAACTAAGCCCACCCTTTTTGTGTTTGGTCGATATCACGCTTTTTACAATAAAGACGACGAACAATGGCAAGGTGGACCACTTGAAGAGAAAAACTCAGTCGAATTACCTTGGATGGGTTTTGAGTTAACTCTGCTTAAGCACCAAGAAATCAAAGTGCCTGGCTATGAAGCTGAGGCGGTTATTCCAATTCAAAAAAATAGCGAAATCATCAAGGGCAATACGAGAGCCCTAAAAATGAGAGTTCGCGGACAAGAGTATTGGATCACGAATGAAAAGGGCCTAGTGCTACTTGTTGACGGCAAAAAGGTTGAGTTTTATTTAACCAAAGAAACGCTCAATTTACCTTTTGAATTTGTTCTAACAAATTTTAAAATGGATAAAGATCCCGGAACAAATAATCCTGCCAGTTACGAAAGCTTTGTACGCTTATTTAGTTCTGAAGGCCCAAGTGACCATCATGTCTTTATGAATAATCCGCTTAAATATAAGGGCTTCACTTTCTATCAAGCATCTTATTCACAAGATCAACAAGGTAATTACAGCTCAACTTTGACTGCTAATGTGGATCAAGGTCGTCCGTTAAAATATTTAGGATCACTCTTTCTAGTTTTCGGAGCTATTTGGCATTACTTACTTAATAGAAAACTCTGGAAAAAGAAAGCCGACTTAATACGCACTAAAGACGAAAACAGCTTCAAAAACTATGAGGCGGGAACACTCAATGCCTAAGTTACTACTTTTAATATCAATACTTTTTTCTCAAACACTTTTGGCCCAAGAGCCCTACTTTTGTGGCCCTGAGCTTGGAAAACTTCCAATCCAACAAGGTGGACGAGTTAAACCATTATATGTCCATGCCAATGAGACGATTAAGTATGTGACTGGTGAGAGCAAGATTGGTGATTACGACTCGGTAACGGCTTATTGTGTTTTGTCTTTGCAAGGTATGGGACTGGCTAACTCTCTTAAGCCTACGGCAAAAGTAGAACACGTTGATCTCAAGAAATTTTTGGGTATGGAATCGGATGAGCATACTTACTCATTAGCTGAGCTATCTGAACAAATGCAAGAACTTCGCCTAGAGTGGCGCCAAGCTGAAAAAGATAGCTCATACCAAAAGTCTCTGAATGCCGTTCTAGGACAAGTAAATCTTTATAATGATATTATTTCAGGCAGCAACTGGATGCTACCTGAGCCAGCAATGGATGGAGCTTCTTGGTTTCCTCTGGTGGCTTTTTTAACTGAAACGAAAGTTGCTGCCAAAAAAGCAGCTGGAAGTCAGACTCCGTTTAAAGATATCTTAAATGATGCCGGAAAGTTCTATGAAACTAAAGTTTCTGATCAATTCATCATGGAATATCATTTTGCAAAAGCTCACCTTCCTGGCTGGGCCATGCTTTTATCACTTCTTGGTCTAGCTTCTCTTGTTTTGTTTAAACGATTTAAAGTAGCCTTAGCTTTTGCCCTAAGTGCTCTTGGAATTCAGACAGCTCTTATCGTCTTTAGGATTATGATTTCTGGACGAGCACCAGTAACAAATATGTACGAGACGGTTTTATTCT
>CAXBMT010000299.1:0-2157 GCA_963976925.1 uncultured Bdellovibrionales bacterium | reverse complement strand
TGTGACTAAGGCTGACTCTGCGGCGATAGAACTTGAACTTGTTAATGACCTAGAATCAAAGAATTATCCTGAGTGGCACTTATTAGTCGGATTATCTAGGCCGCCAACAATGAAAAAAATCTTGGAACATGCCACCTCGTTAGGTGTAAGCCATTTCCATTTCTTTAAGGCCAAGCTCAGTGAAAAAAGCTACGGCGACAGTAAAATTTGGGACAAAGAGTCGACCCAAAAAGTCCTGTTAGATGGACTTTCTCAAAGCGCAAGTTACTGGAAGCTGCCTAAAGTTAGTCATTATAAAGATCTAGAATCGATTGATACTTTTGAAGGTTTTGACCTCAGACTTTGTAGCCTATCTAAGGGCGTAAACAAAAAAATGACATCCATTCGATCTGATCAACCTATGATTTTAGCCTTTGGCCCTGAGCGTGGCTTAACAGAAGATGAGGACAACGCTTTGCAATCAAAGGGATTTCAAGCTTTTAGCCTTGGTCAGGGAGTTTTAAGAGTCGAAATTGCTGTTTTCAGCTCTTTAGGTCAGTGTCATCTTCTGCTATAGTGAGCTTATGTTAAGACAACTTGAAACACTTTTTGACGAACAAGTAAGACCAGCTCTAGCCGCCCATGGTGGTAATGTAGAGATTGTTGACCTTGATAACGATATCCTTTTTCTAAAGCTTCAAGGCGGTTGCCAGGGCTGTAGCTCCTCACAAGCTACACTTAAAGATGGTATCGCTAGCCTAGTTAAACAGCATTATCCTGATATTAAAGAAGTCAGAGACGTCACAGATCATGATTCTGGCGAAAATCCATATTTTAGCTAATTTTAACCAAATCCTAACCTGAAATTCTTTCAACTTCTCTAGACTGATCAAATCTAGAGCGGTACTCCATGCTTAATTTTTAATACTTAAAAACGGAGTTCCCATGAAGTTTCTTGCGACTATCGCCCTCTTAGCCTTATCGCTAACTGCCTCTGCTGAAAGCTGTTTCACTAGAACAACAACAATTCAGAACACTGAGGTATCACTTGCCAACACTCTTTGCTTTGCTGAGCCTGAGTTAGAGCTTAACTACTTCGAAGACTCATATGTTCTTCTTCGTTACAGCATCGACGGGCAAAGAGCCTTTAAAAAAGCCAAAGTAAAAGGAAAGTTTGATAATAACGAGATGTTTGTTGTTCAAGTCGGAATCGAAAATAATTCTGAAGGTGGATTTTGTGACAGATATTTTGAAGCTAGTTCAAGCGTCACTATTAAAATCAAGAAAGATGGTTCTAAAGCATCAATTGATTCCATGAAGGGTGAAATTTATTACACTTATGATCAATGTCATGATCAACCAGATCTAATTCAAACTGTAGATTACACAAAAAATTAAAAAGAAAGGGAGCGAAAGCTCCCTTTTTTAGTTCTGATGTACATGTTTAATTGGTCTTGGAATTTGCTCTTTCTTTCTAAAAGAGTTTGGATCAATGGCCATATTATATCTCCATAAGAATTTAAACATCCCTCGATAAGCATAAAAGATATAACCACTACAAGCCAACATAACCAACGCGATCGCAATACCAATTCCGGGTGCGACGAAAATGTGAAATAATAGAATGTTCACAATGATTGGAAACACAAAGAGCGTTGCAAGTGGAACGAATAAGCCTGCGAGTATCGCTAGAGCTGTAACTGTTTCAACAATTTTAACCGTCCAATACAAATATCCTGTCTGTTGCATTGCTAGGATAAACTCTTCACCCTGCGTGCTCATAAGCGGTAGTTTAAATAGCCCATGATAATTACTTAAACCAACGATTAGAAGCAGTAGTGCCAGAACGCTTCGACTTATTATTAAAGTTAAATCATTCTTAACCTTGGTATCACTATGATTATGATTGCTCATTAGTCCTCCCTGTTACGTTATGAACACAATTAAAATTATTGCATACGAATGTCAGAGAAGTTTCAACTCAGTGTCATCTTAGGAAGTGTCTAGGCCTAGGAAAATCCGAAAGAAGTGATAAAACCTTTTAGGTCATCTTTACCATGGCGCGCACATCAGAAATTCGCTTATGTGAAAGTTCTGCATAAATAACTTTCTCGCCTTCTTGCGCATCACTTATGACTTCGCCCCAAGGATCAATGATGAGGGAATGACCAAAGGTTT
>CAXBMT010000298.1:0-2166 GCA_963976925.1 uncultured Bdellovibrionales bacterium | reverse complement strand
CCACATATAACTTTTCTCCAAATAATCAGCCTAATGAAAGCATCAAAGCTAGAGGAACCGATACAGGTCTTGATCGAGTTATGCGAGTTGAGGCCAAGTTTCAGTTAAGCTTTAAGTTCCCAGTTGCAAGCAGTGTGATTTTTGATGATGATCAGATTTGGGCAGCTTATACGCAAAAATCATTTTGGCAGGTCTATAATCAAAATAGCTCTAGACCGTTTAGAGAGAGTAATTACGAACCCGAAATATTCTACTCGAATCCAATGGATTTAGAGCTTGGGTCAGTCAAATTGAATGCTTTAGGTTTTGGATTGGTTCATCAATCAAATGGTCAAATTGAGATCCTCTCTAGAAGTTGGAATCGAATTTATATGCAGTTTATTTTTTCTGCTGGCAAGTTCGCATTATCGATTAAGCCTTGGTACCGAATTCCAGATGGTGATAAAGATGATAACCCAAACATCGAACGATATATGGGTTATGGGGAAGCTACATTGGCCTATAAAAATGCTGGATGGGTTTACTCACTCCTTTTAAGAAATAGTCTTAAAGGTAAAATGCGTGGTTACAGAGAACTTGGAATCAACTTTCCCATAGATCAAAAAATTAAAGGCTACTTCCAGCTCGTTAATGGTTACGGCGAGAGTCTTCTTGATTTTAACGCCAACTCAAACCGCATTGGGCTTGGAATTATCATTTCAGATTTTATTTAAAACACTGTCTAAATATTAGACACTATAGGGCTGTAAATACCTATAATTAAGCCTCTAAAATGGGTATAGGCTTTGCATATTTATTCAAAATAACTCTAGTTTTGGATAGAAATGACCATTTGGCGTGTGCTTACCATTGTCTTTTTTAGTGTGCTGATGATTCATATCGCACCTGTTAGTGCGCAACAATACGCCAGTATCCCATTAACAGAACAAAGAATGCCAAGTGATGACTTATCACTTGATGGCAGAATGCTTAGACCAGATGAAGCTCATAGACTTGCTAACGAAGGTCTTGATCTATCAACTCTAGATCCGGTTGAAAGTGCACTTTGGAGTGACGAATCTAAAGGGTTAGGCTTACGTCAAGATGCTTTAGATGTCTTTGATGGTGATGAGGTTCAATTTTCAGGCTCTCTACTATCTGCAAGTGGCATGTTTCGCTTTAATATTCAAAACTCACAAACAACGGCTATCGTTCATCTCGATAAAACTCTTCATACAATGCTTCTTCGTAAAAATATCTTACGTCTTCTTGGCTATAAAGTTCCTGCTATTAAATGGATTAAGCGTCTTAAAGTTAATTTTGATAACAAAGAAGAAATGGAGCAATTACTCGATAGTAAAATTCCAAGAGCAACTCTAGGAGCTGCTAGTCGTTGGGTTGAAAGTAAAGACGAGCAAGGCTTAAGCGTCGTTTTTAAAGATATTGCCGTTACAGTACCTAGCTCAAGTGATCATTATAATCTTGCGATGGGTGTGCCACCTCAAACACTAACAAATAGAACATTGCGCTCACTGATTATTCCCTATGCTCTTTTAGATCTGGGAGAGAGTGCTAATAAGCTTGAGTGGACAGTTGGTCGTAAAGACAATAACTCCGTTATTCTTCCTCATTTTACTCGTGGTATTTTTACCACAACTGCTGATGATGCTAAGTGGGTCTTAAGACGTCTAGAACTCCTAACTAAGGATGATCTTCGTCAAGCTATTGAGTTAGCTTACTTTCCTTTAGAGGTTACAAAGCTTTTAACTGAAAAAATTGCTTCAAGAAGAAATGCTCTACTTGAAGTTTTCTCAGAGCCAGCTGTAACCATGCCTTATGAACTAGAAGTTAGTCATGGTGAGTATCTTAAAAAAGGTAAACTTGAAAAGCAGGACTGGGACGGCTATGCCAGTCGTTTTGCTCATGGAGACCCAGAGTCACCATTCAAAGATGTTCATTGGTTTGCTTTATCAAAGCTTCAAGCATTTGCTCTTGATAATATTGTCGCTCGTGCCAATCAAGAGTTATCACTTTTTGATCCTAATAAAGTTAGAGGCGAGTTTCATCAAAGACAGTTCCAGGAAGGTTTAGATAATTTTATTGAAACTGGGTATCTGACAGACTTTTCAGTTGGTACATGGTTTTCGCCACTTGCAGATCTTAATTTAACTGCTTCGAGAGATGTTG
>CAXBMT010000297.1:0-2183 GCA_963976925.1 uncultured Bdellovibrionales bacterium | reverse complement strand
AAATTGTGATCCAACTCCAGCTCTTGTGGTGGGCAGCGACATTCTTATTTCTTGTAATACAAATGCGACAAACTACTCTGGCTCTAACGAAGTCTTGGGAGTGACTGTACCCAACAATATCAATGGTGGAGAAATAAAAGGCGCACTTGTTCTTGTCAATGACCAAGCAGGTAATAGCTTTGCTTCAAAATCTCATGCTGCAAAAGTCTCAATCATCGCTCACGAAATTGGTCACGCTCTTGGACTTGGCCACTCTCCTTTTAGAGAAGCATTAATGTTCGCTCAATTCGTTGAAGGCAGAGATCGTCTTGGACAAGATGATATAAGCGGTATTACCTGGCTTTATCCAGAAGAAGAGCCAGACCTAGGTATTTGTGGCTCAGTCAATCTAAGCGGAAACGGCCAAGGCTCTCCTGTTGGTATGATGCTTGGAATCTTTGTAGGCTTTATACTCGCTGCTTATGGACGAAAGCTTCTACCGCGCTTTTGACATTCAGCTTCGTACTCCATAAACCACTGAATCTCTTCTTGGTTTAAAAGAGTCTTTTCAATAAGCTCTAATTCAAAACCGATCCATACAAGTGGTTTAAAATAAAGCATGCCGGCATATCTTGGGTGCTTTTCAACTTGCACGATATTTTCAAGTCTCACCCCACCAAAACCAGGGATATAAATACCTGGCTCGATTGAGCCAACACGTCCTGCATGAAGTGGGACCTGAGAAATTGGCGTTATAGAATACCCTGCTTCATGAACATTTACACCGACACCATGACCAGTGCCATGAGCGAAGTCAAGGCCGTGTCTTCTCATCGGGGCTCGTGCTAGAGCATCAATGGCCTGACCTCTTGTACCTTCGGGAAATACAGCATTTTGAGCGTTCAAGAGTCCTTTAAGAACAAGCGTATAAACTTCTTTATGTTTTGCCGAGGTTGTACCCATTGGCAGAATCGTTCTAGTTGTATCTGTAGCGAGACCACCAGCAAAGAATGCACCTGAATCAAGCAGTGCAAACTCACCTTCTTGCCAGACCTTTTCTTTAGAGGGCGTTCCATAGTGCATGATTGAAGAGTTAGCTCCAAATCCTGAAATCGTTCTAAAACTTTGAGAGACAGCTCCGACTTCATTGTAGTTTAAACTCGTTTGATCATTAAACTCTTGTTCGGTTACTTTTCTTTCTATGACTGTATCTTTTAGCCAGTTAAGAGTTTTAAATATTGCTTGATCTCCAAGATCAAAAGAATTCTCCATCACTTGGATTTCAACTGGGTTCTTTTTAGCATGCTCTAGCGCCAGGCTACCTTCACGTTCTTCAAGTTCAAGGTTAAAACTTTGAAGAGTTTGATAATCAGCAACTGTGGTAACACTTGGATAAAAAATCACCTTTCTAATGTTTGATATATCAACGTCGGAAAGGTCATTAATGACGTTAAAATTTTTCTTAACATCATCACTAACTTTTGCATCAGTATCAGGAATAATGTTTAGCTTCATATGAGTAGCAAAAGCTTGCGCTCTAGATGTCGACTGAAAAGGTAATTGATAGCCCCTTGTATTTGAAAGCCACGAAACACTATCTAGAGTTGTAACAAAAAGTCCTACACCTGGATTACAAAGACGTTGAATTTTTGCTGAAGCTGTTTCACCACAAAGATTATCTGGAACAAGTTTCATCTCGCCCATCACCGGCGGACGACCGAACTCAACTTGCTCTAAGTCTTTTGAGGTTAAAACTTCGACTTCACAGATTTCTTGAAGTTCTCTCCAAGGTCCTACTCCAAGTCTCTCACCTTCAATCGCTATTTTTTTAAAACCGCTTTCTTTGATAAAGTCTTTTAGGGCTTGAAAATTTGAAACTCCATAAGGGCACTTCTCAACATCTACTAAATCGAGAAAACATTGCTGATCGGCTTGTTCGTGATAGCGACCATCAACAAAAAGCCTAGCCTTACCATCTAGAGGAAGGATTGAATCGGCAACAGAGCCTTTAAAACCGGTAATATCGTGGCGGTGGCAGTCTTCTAGCGGCACATACTCATTCAAGTAGCGGTCAAACGATGTAACCACGATTGCATCGGCGTTTCGATCCTTAAGGATGGTCTTGAGTTGGGCTTGAATTTTCTCGACATGACTCTTTTGCATATAAACCTCTAGCTATTTTCGGGAAATGTACCAAAAACCTC
>CAXBMT010000296.1:0-2188 GCA_963976925.1 uncultured Bdellovibrionales bacterium | reverse complement strand
GTATCCCACGATCGTCACTTTCTAAATAAAGTATGTACCCATATTGCGGATATTGATTTTAGAAAGATTAATACCTACGTTGGTAACTATGATTTTTGGAGAAAGTCTTCTGAACTTGCTATGCATCTAAGAGGCAATGAAAATAAGAAGATGGAAGAAAAAGCAAAAGAGCTTAAAGCGTTTATTCAAAGATTTAGCGCGAACGCATCGAAGTCCTCTCAGGCAACCTCAAGACAAAAACAACTTGATAAGCTTCAACTACATGATCTTCCGGTTTCAACACGAAAATATCCCTATGTTCATTTCACTCAGTCTCGTGAAGCCGGTAAAGAAGTTCTTAAAGTTGATGGCCTCAGCAAGACGATTGATGGAGTTAAGCTTCTTGATAACTTAAGCTTCAGTGTGAACAAAGAAGATAAACTTGTGTTTCTTGGTAATGATGTTGCCAAGACTGCTCTCTTCCAAATTCTAATGGGAGAGATGGAGCCAGATTCTGGAACCTATACATAGGGTGTAACAATCACAAAGGATTACTTCCCTGCTGATAATTCAAAGCATTTTAAGAGTGGTGAATACGATATCGTCAATTGGCTTAGACAGTATTCTGAAGACCAACATGACTCATTCCTAAGAGGATTCTTAGGGAAGATGTTATTTTCAGGAGAAGATGTCTTTAAGAAAACAAACGTACTCTCTGGTGGCGAAAAAGTTCGCTGTATGTTTGCTAAGATGATGCTTTCTGGTGCTAATGCTCTCGTTCTAGATGGCCCAACCTCTCACCTTGATCTAGAAAGCATTACAGCTGTGAATGATGGTCTAATTGAGTATAAAGGAACACTTCTGTTTACTTCACATGACCATGAATTCATTCAAACAATCGCTAATAGAATCATCGAAATCGATAAGTCTTTAGTCTATGACAAGTATATTACTTACGATGAGTATTTAGAATCTAAGCTCTCTTAGTTCCCAGTAATTTAAGAAAGACAATTGAAAATAGCATCCCGTAGTAGACATTAAACTGCCATGGTCCCTCAACAACGTAAGTATTGAGGGATACTCCAGCTAAATTAAATAGATAAGCTCCAATCACATTTCGAGAGTTTAATATCGTTCGACACCACGACTGCCAGACCAATTGAGAAAAGAACAAGGCGGCAAGTAAGCCTCCTGACCAAGAAGCAATTTTAAGTCCTAAAACAAGAATTCCCTCGGACTGACTGGCCACAATAGCAACTAAAAGTAATAACGATGTGATGATGAGCGTATCAATAATCATATATTTCTTGATTTTATGAATATCGCGATTAGGCCAAATTTCACTCCACAAAACACTTGATAGAGCATTAATCGTTGAATCTAAAGTACTCATAGTGGCAGCAAGAACACCTGCAAGCATAAGTCCTTTAAGTGGGCTTGGAAAAAATTCTTGGATAAAATAAGCAAAAATTTTATCTGACTTCAAATCTGTCGGGAGCTCATTAAGTTGAAAATGACTCCATAAAAGAGATCCAATCCCTAAAAATAATAAACCAACTAAGATTGAAAAAAATGATGAAAAGAAAATAGAAAACTGCGCAGTCTTGGCTGATTTTGCTCCCATAAGTCTTTGGGTAAAATCTTGATCAACTCCATGAGTGCAAAGATCAAATAAGACTCCTCCACCAACTCCAATTGCAAATGACTGCCAATGATCTAAAGAAAAGATCGTTGTTTTTCCGGCGGCAGACGCCATTCCCATAAGTTCTGACCAGCTATGACCTGAAACATCTGGAATAATATAGTGAGCAGCGACTCCACCACCTACAAAGATAAGGGACTGAAGTAGATCTGTGCGTACCACTGCCTTCAATCCGCCGATCAAAGTATAGAAGAAAGTAATCACTGTAATGATGAGTAGAGCAACAATGATATTCACATCAAAGAACTCAGAGACAAGAATACTTCCAGCATAAAGTCGAACACCAATGGCAAGTAGCTTCGTGATGGAATAAATAAGCGCAGTTATTCTTGCTCCACCTAGAGCTGAGTCTTGACCGGCCATAATCGAATAAAGGGTTAACCCCTTATTATAAATTCGAGGGATGACAATTGTAGCGATAAGATATCGTCCTAAAATCGCACCAATATAGATATGAATGAAAGAATAATCATTCGCAAAGGCAAAGGCTGGAATACCTAGAAAGGT
>CAXBMT010000295.1:0-2239 GCA_963976925.1 uncultured Bdellovibrionales bacterium | reverse complement strand
TATTCATAAACTCTTGCATCCACTCGGCATAACCATCGTGGTCTGTCTTAATCCATAGTGTTCCACCAGGTTTAAGCACATGGTGAGCAGCTTCGATGAATGGCTGTTGGAATAGTCTTTTTTTATGGTGACGTTTTTTAGGCCATGGATCAGGAAAGAAATAGAACATATGATCAACTTCGCTTTCACCAAAGATGAACTTTATTCTTTCTCCGCGTGCTCTAAGATAACGAAAGTTTTTAGTTGGGTGAGCCGCTAGTTTCTTTGCCAGATAAAAAGTTCTTTTGAACCTAAAGTCGAGTCCGACATAATTAACGGCCGGATTTTTTTCACAGTATTCCATCATGAAGTGACCGTAGCCACTTCCAATTTCTGCACAAAGGGTACCTTCGCGACCAAAGATCTTTTCGTTCCACAAACCCTTGTTCACTTCACTGTCTTCATCGCGCAGGAGGAAGTCTTTAAACTCATCGAGCTTATCGTGATAAGGGTTATTATGCGTGTACTTGAAGTGTTCTTGAAATGTATGATCCATTGCTGGACTTCTTATCAAAGAAGCCCATCTAATGCAATTAGTTAAGGAAGTTTGCGATCTCTTTTGCTACTTCTTTTACATGGTCTTTGGTCAAAAACGGGTTCATGGGCAGACAAAGCATTCTACCTGCAAGATCTTTCGATACCTTATCTTCGCCTTTGTAGTGACCAAGAGCTTTTTCTTGTGACATGGCGCGTTCGTAGAAAGGAGTCGTTCCGATCGATTTTGACTTTAAATGCTCTTGTAAGCCAATTCTTTGCTCTGAGCTAGTCAGCTTAATTGGATATAAGTGCCAAGAAGAACTTTCGACAAAATGCTCAGGTAGGATCTCAACAGCTAAATCTTTAAGCTGTTCGTTATACATGGCCGCAATCTTTTTTCTATTTTGATTAAAGCCATCAATTTCTTTCATTTTTAAATCGAGAACAGCTGCTTGGATATGATCACATCTTGAGTTTCTACCAAGGCGATTGGCATCACCGCGACCGTGATTTCTAATCGTTTTAATGATGCCTGCTTGCTCATCATCTTGGCAAAGAATCGCACCTGCATCACCAAACGCAGATAAGTTTTTAGTCGGATAAAATGAAAAAGTTACGAGATTATTCTTGCTGCCTACCGGCTTTCCATCAACGAATGTTCCCTGAGCTTGAGCGGCATCCTCCACGATAGGAATTCCTGCTGGTCCACAAACTTCTTCAAGTGCTTTGATGGGAGCAGGGATACCGTAGATATGGACAGGCATAATGGCGTCAATCTTATGATCCTTCATGACTCGCTTGAGTGACTCTGGGCACATGCAGGCACTAACTGGATCAACATCAATAAAAACGGGCTCAGCCCCGATATTGATGACCGCTTCCGCAGTTGCATAAAAAGTGATTCCAGGAACTCCAACTTTATGGCCTGGACCGATACCGTGAACTTGTAGGGCAATCTCTAGAGCATCTGTTCCATTGGCAACAAGTAGACAATGTTTAGAGCCTTGTTTGGTCGCGAATTCCTTCTCAAATTTTCCATTGAATTCACCTTCAACGAATGATCCGTCGTCGATGATCTTAGAGATTCTTGACTTAATCTCATCACGAAATGATTTATGGTGCAGGTCAGCGAAATTATAGAAAGATACGGCCATGAGAGCTCCTAAAAGTATAAATGCAAAATATCACGTCAATAGTGCCCACTACAATAGACAAGTATAGTAGTAAGACCTTTGTAAAATAGAAATGAAAAAAATCAAATTTTTCAAGTACTTAGACCCGGTTTTGCGTGAAGAGTTTTACTTTAAGACGGCCTTAGCTTATATTGTAGTATTGATAATTTAGCCCTTAAAAGAGAGCACTTCGTTGAGTAAAGTCAGTAACTTTTTTAAAAAAAAATCTGGAAAGTTAATTGAAGAAACTCCACCGCCGGCTAGTTCTCAAACTCAAAGTATTACTCAGCAACCGGTAGCTACAAAAGCGCCAAGCAAAGACCATATCCACCATTACCAAAAGCTTATTCATGAAAACGAAACATTCGAAAATGTTGTTGTTTTTAATTGGTGCATGGGAAACCTATGTAATTTCAAATGTTCATATTGCGTTCCGTTTTTAAATGATGGCTCGCAACGCTTTCCAACTCTCGATGAAGCTAAGGGGTTCGTTAATAATGCAATCTCTTTGTATGATAAAAAAATTGGTAAAGAAGGTAAGAAGTTTTACT
>CAXBMT010000294.1:0-2251 GCA_963976925.1 uncultured Bdellovibrionales bacterium | reverse complement strand
AATCTTGTTTGTTAAATGAATGCACAATGCCGGCAGTATGGACAACTGCATCTAAATCCTCTGGTAGTTGATCAATCCAGTTGAGATCGCTTAAGTCGCCTTTGATGTGAATACCGGTAACTTTAAACTCTTTGGCCTTAGTTGGATTTCTGACCAGCGCATAGACTTCATGACCTGAAGTTTTTAAAAGCTCACAAAGATGGGAGCCGACAAAACCTGTAGCGCCTGTAACAAGAATCTTCATTGTAATGATTTTTCAAAGATACGGTAGCGCTTATAAGGTTTACCGCCCATGCGAATAATCGGTTTATTCATATCTAGGTTATCTTCTAGCACCCAGCTCATTTCAATCTCATGGTACTTTCCTTGCTCTAGGAGAGTTTGATGAGATTTTTGATAGAGCAGGGGACCAAGACCTAGATTTCTGTACTTAGCCTTCACACCCAAAGTTATCGTACGACAACGATTCACTTTATTCATATTCATTAGCAGTTTAAAAATACCAAAAGGCAGAAGCCTTCCGTTCTTAATCTTTTTTAAGACTTGATTGAAGTCTGGAAGAGTTACAATAAAGCCGGCCGGATCGCCATCGACATCTGCAAAGATAATCAGCTTTTCATCAACCACACTTTTTAAATCTTTAGCGGTATGACGAAACTCAGCTTCAGTCATTGGGATAAAACCCCAGTTTTTTTCCCATGCAGAATTATAGATATCCAGCATTTGGTTTACGTCTCTCTCCCAAGTCTTTTTAGAAATTGAGCGATAAGTAATCTTTGAACGTGACTCAGTACGTGCTGCAATTTTTTTAATAACTTCAGGCATCTCAAACTTAGTCGGGATGACATAGGCCAATAGGTCTTTGGCTTTGGCGTAACCAAGAGACTCGATATTAGTGACGTACTCTTTTGGATTATATTGCATCATGATCTGAGGTGGATCATCAAAGCCGTCGACTAAAAGGCCACATTCATAATTTGTAGTCGGAGAAAAAGGACCTTGAACAGTATCTAGGCCCTGAGACTTAAGCCATGACTCAGCAGTATTAAAAAGGATATCTGTAACTTCTTTATTCTTCGCTTCAAAGAAGCCAAAAAAACCAGTCTTTTCTTCGTGGTATCTATTGTAAGCATGGCAGTTAACGGCACTAATACGCCCAACTTCTTCACCGTCTTCTAAGGCTAACCATGACTGCATGATTCCGGTTTCATAGAATGGGTGGGTCGGCTTAAACAGATCGTGAACCGCCATGCGAAGTGGCGGAATCCACATTGGATCTTTCTTATAAATCTTCCAAGGAACATTAATAAAACGTTTAAGCTTTGAGGGAGAGTCTACCTTAACAACTTCTATGGACATTAATGTCTCGAGCCGGGTATCTCAAAAAGTTTCTTGGCCTTAGCAAGGACCTCTAGCACTTTTGCTAGCTCTTCTTTTTTATGACTGGCCATATAGCTTGTTCTAATGAGGGCTTCACCTTTAGGAACGGCAGGTGGAAGAACTGGAGTAGCAAAGATGCCTTGCTCTTTAAGGTACTGAGTAACTTGAAGAGACTTAATTTCATCTCCAATAAAGATTGGAATGATAGGAGTTTGTGAGCCGTAAGTATAAAACCCAATAGTCTCAAAACCTTCACGCATCATTTTAACATTGCTCCATAATCTTTCATGGAGAGGCTCATCTGATAGAATAACATCAAGACAGCCATCAACAGTTGCTACGGCCGAAGGTGGCATTGCAGCGCTGAACATAAATGAGCGTGCAGAGTGTTTTACGTAATCGATGACTTCAGAATTACCAGATAGAACGCCGCCAATAGTGGCAAAGCTTTTAGAAAATGTACCCATATTGAAATCGACATCTTTAGTCATTCCAAAGTGGTTCATTGTTCCGCGGCCCTTGTCGCCCATAACACCAATACCGTGGGCATCATCAACGTAAACAAGAGCACCATATTTTTTAGCCAGCTCTATAACGCCAGGAAGGTTCATTAACTTTCCTGTCATTGAGAATACGCCATCAGCTACGATGATCATGCGCTTAAAGCGATCTTTGTTTGAGATCAATTGCTCTTCAAGCGAGTTCATATCGTTATGCTTGTATTTAAAAACTGTGCCCATGGCCAAACGACCAGAGTCGATAATTGAAGCGTGGTTTTCACTATCAAAAAGCATACAGTCACGTGGCCCACATAGTGCCGATAACGCGCCTAAGTTCGTTTGCATTCCAGTAGAAAAGACCAAGGCTTTTT
>CAXBMT010000293.1:0-2274 GCA_963976925.1 uncultured Bdellovibrionales bacterium | reverse complement strand
AACTGTATATGAATAAAACTGAAGGCCAAGACCTAAGTATTTAAGGATAAATTATGTTTTTTGAAATTATTAAAAATCCAAAAGTTAAATTTACAAGTTATTTCAAGCTGACTTCAATCATCTCTTTTATCTTGGTTGTAGGATCACTTTGGTTAGCCGCTACTAAAATGCAATACGGTGTCGACTTTAGAGGTGGAGCTGAGCTTCAAATTAAATTTAAAGAGACAATGAAGCTTGAAGACCTAAGAGCGACTTTATCTCAAAGTGGTTTTGGTAACGCTGTTGTTCAATCAATAGGGGATCTGTCTGAAAATGAATATTTGATTAAGGCTTCTGGTGACGAATCAAACCTAAACCAAGTTACTGACGACGTTACTGCTGCTCTTAATAAAGCTTATACTGGCGATATGATGGAGATTCGAAAAGTTGATATCGTTGGACCTAAAGCAGGTGCCCAGCTTCGTCTGTCAGGCTTTCAGGCCATGTTTTGGGCCTTGCTAGCTATTATGATCTACGTTGCTCTTCGCTTTGAGTTTAAATACGCTCCTGGTGCCATTGTTGCTGTATTTCATGACGTTTCTATCGTTCTTGGTATTTACGCCCTAACTGGCACTGAGTTTACTCTTCAAACTGTAGCAGCTGTTCTTGCCGTTATTGGTTACTCGGTGAACGATACCGTTGTTATTTATGACCGAGTTCGTGAATACGAAAATATGGATGCCCGTACACTGCCACAAATTATCAATGAAGCACTTAATGATACTCTTTCAAGAACGATCTTAACTTCAGCTACAACTCTCTTTGTTGCATTAACAATGTTCTATGCTGGTGGACCTGCTGTTCATGACTTCTTCCTAGCAATGACTGTTGGTGTTGTTGTCGGAAGTTATTCGTCATTATTTGTTGCTGCTCCCGTTGCTCTATTATTTGATAAAACAACTCGCGCAGCTGCTTCTAAACGTGTTGAAGCCTAGTCCATTATTTCTAATTCTATTTATTCTTATCTCCAGTGTGGCACAATCCACACTGGCTCAGACTAATGAAGAGGCGACCCAAGCTCTGATGGAGCAAATGGAGCGTGACAGGCAAGAGATTGAGGCAGCCACACAAGAGGCTCAACAAAAACTTTTAAGGCTTGCTGATCCTACCTATAGCGATTCAAATCCAGATGATCCAATATTTAATATTAATGAGATGCTCGCTCCTTATAGGAGTCAACCTCCACAAACAACGAAAGAACATCTTAGAAAGAAACTAGATGGTAAACCGCTTGTAAGCTCGCCTCAGTTTATTGTTTTTTTAGACGAGCTCATAAGAGATGATCAGGCACTTCAAAAAGCGGCAAATATCATTAATGATAAAAAGAAGCTGGCGGCTTTTTTTGTTTTTAATATTTTACTTTTCTTTATAGGTTTCATTTTTAAAAAACTTCATCGAGCCAAGAATCTTGAATCAGGCTCTTTTATGAGAGGGGTTCGTTTCTTTTTGCGATTCTCTTTTATGTTTGCGATCAGAATTGGCGTGATCATCTACTTCTTCGGTACAAATCTATCGCCAACTTGGAATATTGTAAGAAAGAACTTTCTTTAGTTAAGAGCTGGAATACAACCAAGGCGCTTATCCGATGGCGCGATAGTTGTAGGAATTGTAATCGCTGAACTTGTATTCAAATCATTAGCACTACGAACCGTAAAGATTCTTTGATAATCTTTTTTACTGTATGGATCTTGAGTGTCTGGAGGCCAGTAGTAGTGAATTGTTTTTTGGCCAGCCGTTACTTCATTTGGAATCAATGTTTGATTATTCTCAGTATAAAACCAGATCTGTTTTAAAAGGTTTTCTCTGATAAACATAAATGACTGTGGCGCTTCTGTTGTAGTCCCATCAGGTAGTACAAGAAGCTCAGGCTGCTTAACAGCTGCATAGATTCCTTCTGTATCAACCCCTACATAATCTTTAATCACTTTAAAGACTGGGTTAGTGCCATTGTATTCAGCTTGCTTAGGGCAAAATCCACGTCCGGTCGTTGGATTGATCCAAGGAACCATGAAGAAACCACCTGCCACTTGAGCTTGAGTCTGACTATTTCCAACGTTAGGTCTTGTGGTTACCGGGAAAGGGTTAAAGACCTGTGTGGTGAACGAGATATTAAATTCTGTCTGCAAACGATCAATGATCGTCTGATTGATATCAGAGCTACCGTCCTGAGGATTCACGTCGGCAAAACGAGTGTCAGAAAAGAACGCCTTTGCCATAGCTACACGCAGATCTCCG
>CAXBMT010000292.1:0-2315 GCA_963976925.1 uncultured Bdellovibrionales bacterium | reverse complement strand
TTTTTAGGAATAGTCACTTTGGTTTTGTAATTACCAGATTCTGGATCGATGATATGACGTAGCTCTACTTTACCAGCGTCGGTAATAGTATCGAGAAGGTTGTCATCCAACGTGCTATCTCCAGGACCAGCGCCTGGGCCAGTTTGAGAGCCGCCAGAACCACTTGCGCCTGTAGAAGATCCACCAACAGTAGCTTTTCTTGTTGAGCGCGCACCTTCAGGCATACAACCTGAGAGGATGAGCGAGAGAAAAACGAAAATGGTAGTTACAGACTTTAGCTTCACCATGCCTCTACCTTATCGGTTGCAAAAGATAACTTCTTAGAAGTTAAGAGCTAAACTCATTATCTCAGGGAAATTATGCCCACCGACAGGAATCTGAGAATATACTTAAAATGTTAATATATTCAGCTACTTAAGATGAAAATAGATTTAAAAACAAAATATATTTACAAAAAGAATTGCCATAGGAATCTGGCATAATAATTACAAGAGCTTAGTAAAGACGATTAAGCCTCGATTTCTTCAAAAGTTCCACGATCACGGTTCTTTCTCACACCTGGAACCTTAAAGACGCGGCCATGAAAGGAAAGGTAAATACCAGCTGGAATCAACTTACTGGCCAGTAAAGCCTCAGTTACATTTTGAAGCGCATCCGAATCTTCAAAGCCTAAAGGCTTCATTGCACCGGTAAAAACGATGGGAACTTTTGGATCTTTAATATCTTCAAAACACTTCTGTGCTGAGACCGCCATGGTATCGGTTCCATGTAAGATCACAATAGGTATTTGTTTTTCTAGTTGCGACTTTATGAACTGAATCAGCAGAGATCGATCATCGTCATTCATAAAGAGGGAATCTTTACTCATAACTGAGAATACCTGCAGCCCAGTATATGGGAGTCGCAAGCGAGAAGTAATTCGAGCTTTAATGATCGACTCTCTATTAGCTAGAGATCCATCTGACTCATCATAGGTTTTCTCAATAGTACCACCAGTGGTGATAACAACAATTTCTTGTGGACGATTACTCATGGCCGCACTTTAACTTAATTTTGTAACCTTGACACTCGCCTTTTCGCTACCATCTTATAGAAGCACTGCAGCTAAAAGGAGTTATAAAATGAGCGAACGTACAGGTAATATTTCAGTCCAAACTGCTGATATTTTTCCCATCATTAAAAAGTGGCTTTATTCTGAGCACGATATTTTCTTAAGAGAGCTTATCGCAAACGCCACTGATGCCATCACTAAGCGCTCTACTCACGCAAGGCTTGATAACCAAGAAATGCCACAAGGCGAAATTAAGGTTGTGGTTGATCCAAAAAATAAAACAATTTCCATTTCAGATAATGGTCTAGGAATGAGTGAAGCTGATGTTGAAAAGTATCTAGCTCAACTAGCATTTTCTGGCGCAGAAGAATTCGTTAAAAATATGAAAGATCAAGGTGCCGACTCTGGAAAAGATATTATCGGAAAATTCGGTTTAGGCTTTTACTCAGCGTTTATGGTTTCTTCAAAGGTTGAAGTTGAGTCTCTTTCAATGAAAAAAGGCGCGGTCGCGACGAAGTGGACTTGTATGGGTGATCCAACTTACACCTTTGCAGCCTCTGATAAAAAAGATGTCGGAACAACTATTACTCTTCATATTAATGAAGAATCTCAAGAGTTCTTAAATAAGTTTAAAGTTAATGAAACTTTAAGAAAGTTTTGCGATTTTATGCCTTATCCAATTGCGGTTTCAGAATTAACTGAAAAAAAAGATGACGAAAAGGCAGATGAACCAACTGTTATTAACGACACTAAACCACTTTGGCGTCGTGATCCAAGCGAATTAAAAGATGAAGACTACCAAAACTTCTACAAGAAGATGTTTCCAATGGATCAAGATCCACTTTTTTGGATTCACCTTAAGGTAGACCATCCTTTCACTTTAGAAGGAATTCTTTATTTCCCAAAACTAAACCCAATGCGCCCAATGAATGAGCGAAACATTAGACTTTATGCTAAGCAAGTCTTTGTCTCTGACGATGTTAAAAACGTTATCCCTGACTTTTTATCCCTTCTAAAAGGTGCTATCGATTCAAGTGATATCCCACTTAACGTCTCAAGATCATCACTGCAAGGTGATCCAAATATTACTCGCATCAGTAATTATGTAACGAAGAAAGTTGCTGAAGCGCTTAAGAAACTGTTTAAAAATGATCGTCCAAAATACGAAGCTATTTGGAATGATATCGGAATGTTTGTTAAGTATGGCTGTATCTCAGACACGAAATTTGACGAAGCAATGCGCTCGATGGCCATCTTTAAAAAC
>CAXBMT010000291.1:0-2351 GCA_963976925.1 uncultured Bdellovibrionales bacterium | reverse complement strand
TGTTGCTCACGAAGTACTAGGCGTTGGTAAAGATATTGAAGCGACTGGCATGGAAAAGGTTGCTGAAATTGAAAGACGCTACAAAGAAGATCGTACTGCACTTGCTCGTTATAACCTTATGGACGCTGTGTTAGTTAACCAAGTTTTATTAAAAACGGGCTTGTTTAATATCATGCTTGAGCGCTCAAGACTGTCAGGTCTAATGATTGAAAAAACCGGCTTTTCTACCGCTGCTTTTGATCACTTTATGCTGCCAAGACTTCACAGGAAGGGATATGTTGCTCCCAATGTCTTAGATATCGATATGGAAGGCGGTGCAAGTGGTGGTCACGTTTTTGATCCCGTTCCAGGACTTCACGATAATGTCATCGTTCTAGATTTTAAAAGTCTGTATCCTTCAATTATGAGAACTTTTAAAATTGATCCGTTCTCCCGTATGATAGCTGAAGATGAATCGAGTGAAGGAAAAAATATCGATGACATTCTCAACACGCCAACAGGAATTAACTTTTCTAAAAATCAACATCTCTTACCTGAGTTTTTAACTGAACTGACTGAAAAAAGAGCACAGGCAAAACGCGATAAAAATGCAGCTCTTTCGCAAGCGATTAAGATTCTTATGAATAGTTTTTACGGAGTCATGGGGTCACGAGGCTGTCGTTTTTATCATGGTGAGTTGCCCGAAGCGATTACTGGCACTGGTCGCTGGATTTTAGAAACATCCAAAGCTTGGATTGAAGAGCAGGGCAATAAAGTTATATACGGAGATACTGATTCTTTATTTGTTCAGTTGAAGATTGGTGAAAGTTCAAAAGCATTTGAGCGAGCGCATGATCTTGCTGAAAAATTAAATATTGAAATTAGTAAAATTATTAAGCAGCGCTTTAAAACAACTTCCTATCTTGAAGTCGAGTATGAAAAATACTTTAGAAAAGTCTTCTTTGCTCAACTTAGAGGAGGCGAGGGGGCCGCTAAAAAAAGATACGCCGCTTGGCAGTGGTCAGCAGATGATATCGAATCTGATGACCCTCAAGGAGAGTTCATTTTTAGTGGACTTGAGGTTGTCAGGCAGGATTGGACAGAGCTTGCCAAAATTTATCAACGCGAAATCTACAGACGTTTGTTTCTTGGTGAAGATATCAAAGAGTGGACCAAGAAGTTTATCCAAAGAGTTAAAGATAGAGAGTTTATTAAAGAGCTCGTTTATAAAAAACGCCTCAGCAAAACAGCTGAAGAGTATAAAAAGAATATCCCGCAACATGTGCGAGCGGTGATGATGCTTTTTGATTACCCTGAGTTTGAAGCTGATGCTCGAACAGCTCGTGATATTGAATACCTTATGACTTCACGAGGCCCTGTACCTTTGCAACTTGATCCTCAGGATATTGATTTTCAGCACTATATCGATAAACAAATTCGTCCTTTGGCCGAAAGTGTTTTATGGTATTTTGATATGAGTTGGGATGATTTAGAGGGCGGCGCCCAGTTGGACTTATTGTAATGAGTACAAGAAGAAGAGATATTGCCTTTAAAGCTATCAAGCGTTTTAGTTCTCAGCGTGGAACAACACTTGCTGCTGCCAGCGCATTTTATTTTCTTTTAACAATTGTCCCTACTGCACTTCTTCTTGTTCGCGGCATAGGTTGGATCTTTGGTGATCTTACGAGTGCTTTAGATCATGTTTTCACTCTTGGACAAAACTTTTTCCCTAACTTAGCTGGTGGATTTTTAGCATCAGTCAGGGAGCTAGTTCAAACGGCTTTATTTGGATCGTTTAAAGTCACTATCTTTAATATTATCTTCTTGTTGATTGGCTCGTTATCTTTTGTAAATTCTCTTTGGACGGGAGTTTATCTCATCACAGAAGATCGAACTTATTTATCGTGGCGAAATTATCTTAGCGGATTAGCACTTCTTGGATTTTCATCTTTTTTCGTTTTTATGATTATGTTGATTCCGGTCATAGTTCTATCAATTGTAAATTTCGTTAAAACTAGCCCTATTATTCTGTCGATCTATGAAACGATTAATCTTCCAAGAGAGTTTCTTCTAAAAATTACAATGTTTGATTTAGACTCTAACTTTCTTATTAAATCAGACTTCTTTGCTCTAGTTTTGTTTATTATCTACTTCTCTTTTGCATTACGCTGGATTTTTAAATCGAGACTAGCTTGGAAACATGCTGTGATTAGCGCTTTCTTCTTTTCAACAGGACTTTTCCTTATGAAAAGAGGCTTCTGGCTTTATCTATTGACCCTTAAGCAGTCTCTCTTAAGTAATTACGGTAAGGCTTACACCCTAGTTCTAGCAGCTGTGTGGATTTATTTGATTATGTGCTTTTTCTTCTTCAT
>CAXBMT010000290.1:0-2368 GCA_963976925.1 uncultured Bdellovibrionales bacterium | reverse complement strand
AAGTTCTTCATGAAGCCTTTGGAATTGAATCTGGTTTAATGACAACAGTTCATGCTTATACAAGTGATCAACGTCTTCTTGATTCTAGTCATGATGACATCAGAAGAGCTCGCTCAGCTGCTATGTCAATGATCCCAACAACTACAGGTGCTGCTAAGGCTGTAGGACTTGTAATTCCAGAACTAAAAGGAAAGCTTGATGGCTTTGCTGTTCGCGTTCCAACACCAAACGTTTCTATGGTTGATTTGAACGTTGTCCTTAAAGAGTCTGTGACTAAAGAAAAAGTTAACGAAGTCATGAAAAAAGCGGCTGAGACAAATCTTAAAGGCATCCTTCGTTACACAGAAGAAGAACTTGTTTCAATTGATTATCAAGGAATGAGAGAGAGTTCATGTTTTGATGCTCCTCTAACAAACGTCCTTGGTGGATCAGGCACAATGGTTAAAGTTGTTGCTTGGTATGACAATGAGTGTGGTTTCTCAAATAGAGTTATCGATCTTGCTCGCTTTATTGGTGGAAAACTCTAATGGCCATAAAATATATTAATGCCTTCGACTTCGAAGGCAAAAAAGTTATCTGCCGTTTTGACTTTAATGTTCCTCTTGATAAAGAAGGAAATATTACCGACTCAACTCGTATAGATTCCTCGCTTGAGACAATTCGTTTCATACTAGAAAAAGGTGCAAGTAAACTGGTCCTTATGAGCCATCTTGGTCGTCCAAAAGGTAAACCCGACAAGAAATTCTCACTTGAGCCTGTTGCCTCTTACCTGGCTGATAAAATTGGCCAAGAAGTTGTTCTAACTGAGAGCTGTCTTGATCGTGGAATTAAACCACTTATGGCACTTCCAGAAACAAAGATTATTCTTTTAGAAAACTTGCGCTTTCACGCCGAAGAAGAAGCTAATGATCACGAGTTTGCTAAACGTTTAGCAAGTTACGCTGATGTTTATGTTAACGATGCTTTCGGTACAGCTCACAGAAAGCATGCTTCTACCTATGAGATTAATTCTTTCTTTAAAGGCAGAGCACTTGCAGGCTTTTTACTTCAAAAAGAAATCGTGGCTCTTGATAAGATCGTCAATAACCCTAAGAAGCCATTTGTTGCTGTCGTGGGTGGAGCTAAGGTTGCTGACAAGATTCAAATCATCGAAGAGCTTCTTCGCTCAGTTGATACTCTTCTTATCGGTGGAGCGATGGCTTATCCGTTCTTGAAAGCTCAAGGTGTGGAAGTAGGAAAATCACTTTGCGGCGACGATGATGTTAAATTAGCTAAAAACATTTTATCAAAATCTGTTGCGAGTAAGATCAGACTTCCTATTGATCATATCGTAGCTTCTAATCCTGACTCAGATTCAAAAACAACCACAGGCACAAGTATCGATGAAGATATGATGGGCTTAGACATTGGACCAGCAACTTTAGATATGTACTCAACGACTGTTACTGGCGCAGAGACAATTCTGTGGAATGGTCCAATGGGTCTTTTTGAAAAAGAAGCCTTTAATAAGGGAACTTTTGGTCTAGCTAAAGCAATTGCAAAGTCCAAGGCCTTTAGTGTCGTTGGCGGTGGTGATTCTGTTGCTGCGGTTAATGAAGCTGGACTCGCTTCTGAGATGGGACATGTTTCTACCGGTGGTGGAGCAAGTCTTGAATACATTGAAAACGGCGGAAGCTTGCCAGGTATTCAGGCACTTAAATTTGGAATCAACTAAGAGGTAAGAATGCGTACGATCTATATGCTAGGAAATTGGAAAATGAACCAAGGTCTTTCGGAAATTAATACTTTTAGTGAAGAAGTTTCTGTCGCTTGGACTAATATGCCTAAAAAAGCTCAGTGTGGAATCGCTCCCCAAGCTATGCATCTTAGCCTGCTAAGACAAAAACTTCCGACTGATGTCATGGTTGGTTCACAAAATTGTTCACAACATCTAAATGGTGCTTTCACAGGTGAGCTTTCACCTACTGCCTTAAGTGAACTAAAAATGAGCTTCACACTGGTTGGTCACTCTGAACGTCGTCATATTTACGGTGAAACAGATCAAGAAATTAATGCCAAAATCAAAACTGCATTAGATCAGAATTTACGTGTTGTATTTTGTATCGGTGAACAACTTGAAGAACGCGAAGCCAATAAAACAGAGAGTGTACTTAAAACTCAGCTAACCGCGGGCCTTAAAGACATATCTCCAACAACTCATATCATTATTGCTTATGAGCCAGTTTGGGCCATTGGCACCGGTAAAACTGCAACTCCTGAGATGGCGCAAGAAACACATTCTTATGTGCGCAGTGTCTTAAAAGAATTGGGTTTTGACGCAGACTCAACTTCTATTCTTTACGGTGGAAGTGTAAAGCCAGACAACGTT
>CAXBMT010000289.1:0-2398 GCA_963976925.1 uncultured Bdellovibrionales bacterium | reverse complement strand
GAAGATAAATCCATGAATTCTAGACCAGATTTTATAAAAAACTGTGAAGAATTAAGGACTGATCAGAGTTTCTCTTACCCAGGGGATGATGAGACCTTTGGTACAGGGGCCTCTCTAGGTCGTGCTTTTGGACTTAAAAGAGTCGCCATCAATTACGAAGTTCTAGCTCCTGGAGATCGAAGCTCCTGGCCTCATGCCCATAAAGAGGAAGAAGAGTTTATCTATATTATCGAAGGTCATCCTCAGATTTGGATTGATGGTCAGACCTATGACCTAAATCCTGGAGATTGCGTTGGTCTTAAGCCTGGAACCGGACATAGTCATACGCTCTTGAATAATACTGACTCCGAGGTAAAGGCCATTGTCGTTGGGGAAGGGCATGTTCCAAATGATAAAATCTTTTATCCCAAACATCCTGCTAGAGATGCTGAAATGATAGATAAAGGGCACTTTTGGGAAAATCATCCGAAACACGTCATTGGTCCTCATGACGGACAAACTGACAAAAAACGTAAGTAACCTCTTATCTATGAAAGTTTTACATGGAAGCCGCGTATAAACGTCTCGCTTGAGCTATGTAATGAGTAATGAAGTCATGGATTTTATTCGTATTTATCAGCCTCACATTAGTGCAGACAGTCTGCGCTGGAGAGCGCTATTGGTTTGAAAAGCTTTATAGATCGAAAAAGCTTGAGCGCGAGTTCGCTCGAGTTAGTCAAAAGTACAATGATAACCAACTTAAGAGAATTTTTAATCAGGACCAAGTCACTTGTGAAACTAGTGTCCTAGCTAATCTTAATCACCTCAAGACTGGTGATATAAAATACGCTTTATTTTTGGCAAATAAGAAAGGTTTGATTGATGAGGTTGAACTAGATATCTTATTGATCTACTCGAGAGCCCTTGAAAAACAAAGTCTTCGTGAACCTGATATTCATATTCAAATCAGACAGGGACAAGATGTTATCAATCAGCAGTACGATCGGTTCACCTCTTCAAATATTTGTTTAAAAGACTTATGGAAGGGTTTTTCAAATTTTATTGCAACTCAAGTAACTTTAGAGAATTTTTCAGATCAAGACGTATTAACTTCTTTAAATTATCAAGCTTGGAAAAGTCGAAAAATTACATCTGATCAGTACAAGCTATTAGAGATGATGAACGATCTTCAGACTCTTCCTTTTTCAATTTCCGAATATCGACAAATGAGACAGCGCTTAAGACAAGAAGGGTTTGATTTAAATAGTGATCAGTCTGCTTTTGAACGTGATAAGTCTCAAAAAAAGAAACCAGGACTGAGGCATCGCCTCTATAAGAATTATACTCTCTTGCAAATGAAAGAGATGCTGGCGCTACTTGAGCGTTTCTCAAGTCGATCTGAAGCTGAGTCTTCAAGTATTATCTTTTATGACCAAAACGCCCAAGCTCAAGAATCTATTTCTTTAGAGCCTACAGAGCAGCTGCGTTTAAGCATGAAACTCTTTAGTCGCGAGAAAAAAGAGCTTCTATTAAAAAACTACTTTATGGGGAAAGGTTTTAGTTACCGAGATCTCATCTCTCTCGCATATGAGACAAAGCAGATTGATGAACAAGAGCTAGACTTTTTGAAAATGCTTGAGCGTGAAACACAAAAGCGAAGTTTTATTCAAAATGTCGTTAGTACAGCTTCTCGCTACAGCTTCGTTGCTACCTTATTAGTAGGTCCTACGGCGGGTTTTGCTTATGCACTTGGGATTACCATTGCTAATAATTACTTAAATAAAGACGAGATAAAACCGCCAGAGTATGAGCATGATATATTTTATGGAAATTGCCAGGCAGGGTTAAGATGAAAAACTTAGTTTTAATCTTACTTTTTGCCAGCTCTTCTCTTTTTGCAAAGACCTTCGAAGTAGTTGTTAGAGACCGAAGCGATGAGCTTGTTATTGAGAAAAGAGAGCTAATCAATTTAACTTCTAATACTAGTTTTGAAGGAAAGTATTTTAAAATTGTTTCTAGAACTTCTGATGAGGCAATTAATTTCGATTCACCCTTAGCAGCTAAAGCGGCTAATACTTACTACCACCTTTCAAAAGCTAGAAATTTCTTTTTAAATTTAAGGCAAGTATCCGAAGAGCAAATAACAATTCGTCTAGAAATTGAAAATGCCTACCACCGTGACTACCATTTCCAAAATGCTCAGCTTGATCCTGTTTTTAATAACGCGACGACAGTTGTTGGAGGACAGGGGGTTAGTGACTTTGGAATAGCTCCATGGGGATATGAAATTTGGTTTAGGCCGATAAAAGAAATTCCTATTAGTAAGGAGCTTCGAAAACAAGTTAAAAAAGTTGTTCGCTCGTACTTGCCACGAACGCCGACTATCTCTGGTGACGTACTCATCATTAGCGGGATTGAG
>CAXBMT010000288.1:0-2403 GCA_963976925.1 uncultured Bdellovibrionales bacterium | reverse complement strand
TGTTGTGATGCCAACTCTGGTGTTGATATTTTGATGGGGATTGGTGGAGCTCCTGAAGGTGTTATCGCTGCTGCGGCCATGCGCTGTATGGGTGGGGACTTTCAAGGAATTCTTAAACCTAGAAATAATCAAGAAATTGAAAGAGCTAAACTCATGGGTGTTGAAGACATTACTCGCGTCTTTCATATGCAAGACCTTGCCAGTGGTAATGTTTTATTTTGTGCCACAGGTGTTACAGATGGAACATTCCTTCGTGGTGTAAAATTCAAATCATGGGGTGCTATCACTCATTCAATGGTTATGAGATCTCAAAGTGGAACAATTCGTCGAATTGAAGCTGAACATCACTTTGATAAAAAACCAAGATACTAAGAAAGTTTTAAAAGGAGAGTTCCATGGCAGGAGCTAAAGCAACCAAAGAAATAACATTTGATGCTCCACTTGATAAAGTCTGGAGCGTCATTAGTGATTACGAATCATACCCTGAATTTGTTGATGGAGTTAGTGGCATCAAAGTCCTTGATCGTACTGACGGACATATTCGAGTTGAGTATTCCCTTAATATGATTAAAAAACTTACTTATATTCTTAAAATGGAAGAGGTTGCACCTAATAAGCTCTCTTGGAGCTTTGAAAAGGGCGATATCTTTAAAGTTAATGCTGGTTCTTGGGAACTGACAGATCTTGGTAATGGTAAAACTGGCGTGGTTTATAATGTAGAAGTCGAAGTAAAAGGATTTTTTCCTGGCGCTGGGATGATCGTAAAAACCCTTACTGAAGTTAATCTGCCAAATATGTTAAAAGCCTACGAACAAAGAGCGAAAAACGCTTAAGAGGGATTATGGCCACTGAAGATAAAGATAAGAGTATTTCTGAAGTTATAAAAAAGGTTGTCTCCATCGGAGTTGGCGCTGCTTTTATGACAGAAGATGCTGTTAAAAAAGTTCTCGGTGATCTTCCTCTGCCAAAAGAAATTGTAAATGGTCTTTTAAAGAATGCTCAGACCGTTAAAGAAGACTTCGTTCAGTCAGTTAGAGCAGAGTTATCAGACCACCTTTCTAAAGTAGATCCAAAAAAGCTTATGGAAGAAGTTCTTGAGAACTACGACATTGATGTTCAAGCAAAAGTGAAATTCACAAAAAAGAAGTAAATCATGATTGATATTGACCAGCTTGCTAAGCGATTTGAGAAAATCCTTAGTAAAACAGGAGATGCTACCTTAGTAGCAGTGACGAAGTACTCTGATCTTAGAGAGATTGGTGTCGCCTATGATATCGGTCATAGAGATTTCGGTGAAAACCGTGTTTCTGATCTTGAAACAAAAGCACAAGCCTTTAAAAGTGAATCGCGCACAGACGTTCGTTGGCATTTTATCGGTCATCTTCAATCTAATAAGGTAGCTAAACTTTTAAAAGTTCCTGGTCTTCATGCTATTCACTCAATCGATTCGGAAAAACTATTAAAAGAAGTTTTAAAAAGAGAGAGTGACTTGCATTCTCCGCTTTCACTTTTTATTCAGGTTAATACCAGCGGTGAAAAAGAAAAAGGTGGTTTTGAAGATTATCAGTCGTTAAAAAAAGCGGTTGAAACTTGTTTAAGATCTCCTAGCTCTGTCGTTATGCTCGAAGGTCTAATGACTATGGGAACCTATCGCACCGATGACCGTGAAGCTGAAGCAAAGAGATGCTTTCAACTTCTTAAAAACTACGCTGAAAGATTGAAGTCCGACTTAAAAATCCCTTCGTTGAAGCTTTCTATGGGTATGAGCGACGATTATCAAATTGCCTTAGCAGAGGGCTCTGACTTGATCCGAGTTGGATCATTATTGTTCAAATAAGCTGATTCTCGTCACAATCCTTGTAAGTGCCCGTATTTAGACCATGTATCTTTTTTCTAGATAGGTAGCTAGCCTTGACGTAATCCTTGAAACTTAGGAAAAACATGCATATTCCAATTTAAGGGGTTTTTATGCGTCAGGTACCTGAGTTAAGTCTTCTAAGCTATGTTAACGGATCTTCTGCAGATCAGGTTAGGTTTGTTGATCAGATCACAAGCGGTCTTAAAGACTATGGATTTATCATTCTTAATGATCACACAGTTGCTCAAGAAAAAGTTGATAAGGCTTATGAGATCGTCCAAGAATTCTTCGCACTACCAATTGATGTAAAAAATAAATATCATCAAGCTGCTAATGGTCGTCAACGTGGATACACCCCATTTAAAACTGAGCACGCTAAAGATAGTAAAAATCCTGACCTTAAAGAGTTTTGGCATGTAGGTCGTGAGCTAGCTGCTTCTTCACAGTACAAAGGTGTTTATCCTGAAAATGAATGGCCTAGTGAAATCAAAGAATTTAAAAAAATCTTTTTATTGTCATAAATATAGCTACTAATCCTGTTATAA
>CAXBMT010000287.1:0-2491 GCA_963976925.1 uncultured Bdellovibrionales bacterium | reverse complement strand
TCGCTGATATTAATTCCATCATGTTTGAAGTGCCGAGAGGTACTCCAACAAGATTAGTGCTTGAAGTTTGGCAGGATATTATTTTGCCTCACTATGCGACTGAAACAAGTTTAAACTATTTCAATTACAGAAAGCTTGTTGAAGACTTTGCTAGTACTAGAGCCTCTATAATATCTGAAGGACAAGAGGCATGGTCTCTTGCAACACACCAGTCTTTGATTCGTTACGTGAGTCAATCTTTAGGGGATAAAGCTTTTTCAAATTGTGAAAACTCAGGACAAACAATCCTAAAGTTTCTAATTTCAAAATAATTACTTTTTAGCTTTTTTAAGTTCTGCGATTTGATCTTTTGAAAGTTGCAATAATTGAGTTACACGAACTTCTTCTTCTTCCTCTCCAGTTTGTGCCTTAGCACTCTCCTCTTCCGTTTTAAGTCGTTCAATCTCATCGACGTCGATCTCAAGTTGCACGTCTGCCATTGATAACTCTGGTGCCGAATAATCATCTTGAGTCGACTCTGATTTATCTTTTGCTGGTACTTTTTCTACTGGCTTTGGTTGTGGCTTAGCCTGTTGTTTTGGTGCTGAGCTAGCACCTCTTATTTCAGCGATTTCTTGAGGAGTATAAAGCTCTTTACCGGGTTCACCCCTCGCTCTTCTTTTCTCTCTCTCTTTAACAAGCTGATCTAAAATCTTCTTATATTTTTGTATCTGCTTTTGAAGCTGAATATTTGTAATTTCACTAACTTTGACCATGGAGCTATTATACGAGATTTCTCCTAATGCCCCAACTCTTTATTGATAGACTTCTAAATGGCATAATAGACCTATGAATGAATTCAGTGAGTTTAATAAAATATATTCAGATTTACTTTCACGCCTGCAAAAGGATGAAAGACCTCATCTAGAGCTTTCCCAAGAAGTTCTAAACCAGATCACAGAGCTCTGGCAAAAGGCATTAGTCGAAAAAGATAGCCAAGTAATCAACTCAATTATGTGTGTTCTTGATTACACCAGAAATACTTACGATCTTTTTGATGAGTTATTTTACAAGACACTCGAGACTCCACTTTCTGAAGCGACACTCGTCTTCACCATGGGTGCATCTTGGAAGCATATGCTTAAGAGATGGTCTAGATCTGGTGATAGAATACCAATGCGATACATAGAGATATTAAGAAGCTTTCTAAATTCTAAAAATGAAGAGTTAATAGAGTGGTCTCTAAGAACTATTGATCAAATTGGACCGCAAGGAAGATTACTTCAAAAAGAAATTTGCCAGAACAGAATGAAGTTAAAATCTTTTATCAGTCCTAAAGCAAAAGCCATAACTCAGCTAGTGGATATGTTTGAAAAAAGATGGAGTCCGCATGGCAGATAGTTTGAATAATAAGGACCAAATCGAACTTGAACGCAGACTAAAATATCTAAAAGAAGCCACTAATGCTGGCGGTCAACAACATTTTAATATTCCCAAGGCACAGGATATTAAAGTGAGCTTACGGCCCGATAACTCGGTTAGACCTGCAATGTTTATCCCGGATCCATTAATACCTGGTGGTTATAAGGCGCACCCAGTCACACTTGCAGCGCTACGCAAAAATATTTTCGCAGCAGGTAATGAATTATTTGAAGACCTTGAAGATTTAGTAACTTGTGAAGGTTGCCAACAAGAAATCGATCGTCAATTTTGGTATTTCTGCCCTTTTTGTGAAGGAAAATTCAAGTTTTAATGAATTTTTGAGCCCTTAGAAGTCACCAATTGTAAGACTTTAACCTTTGTCGTATATCCGTCTAAAATCGTATCTTACCAACTGTCCATAGCTTTGAATTTTTTACACACTCGCAAGATGCGATCACACAAGAGTTCAAAGTTTGTTGGTAAGGCTTGAGACACGGACGCACACACCGTCCTCTTAACAGGAGTAGACTCGATGGCCAGAGAAAATTCGTATTTGATTGATAAACAGATTGCTCAACTTAAAGACCTATTGTTGGTTGAAAAGGAGAACATTCTCAACGACCCAAAAGATGTAGAGAGTTATTCTCTCGACAAGAATGAACTTGCAGATCCTTTAGATGAAGCAAGTGTAAACATTCAAACATCTCAAGAACTTCGCTTTAGAAATCGTAAGATGTTTTATTTGAAAAAAATCAATAAAGCTCTTCGTAAAGTTGAAGAAGGCATTTATGGTCTTTGCCAAGACTGTGATGTTGAAATCGGTTTTGAACGTCTTATGGCACGTCCTACAGCTGATCTTTGTATTGGTTGTAAGGAAGAGTCTGAGATCAATGAGCGTAACAACTTCCATATGAAGCGCTCTAAATCTTTAGGTCAATCCCTACAAGATCTTTCAAAATAATTAAGTTAAAATTGAGCCTCATTCGTGAGGCTCTTTTTTTATGAAACCTACCATACAAAAAATTGTGACAGATTTTTACGCTCTCGCTACGACAGACGTCATGATTGGGTATCACTTTAGAAAGATTAA
>CAXBMT010000286.1:0-2510 GCA_963976925.1 uncultured Bdellovibrionales bacterium | reverse complement strand
GAACAGACATCTTCATTATCTCGGCCCTCGATAACTCGATTGAGTTCCATGAAGCTTATTGCAGATAGATCTGTATTAAGAGTGTAGCCGCCCTTGATTCCTTTAATTGATTTTAGCCACTCAGCCTGATTCATCGCTTGAAGAACCTTGGCCATGGTATCAAAGGGCATATTAAATGAGTCGCATAGCTCACGGGCGGAAGTCAGCTCTTCTTTTGGCTTAGTCGCCATGAACTTCAGCGCCATGAGCGCGTACTCGACTTTTTTCGTGATTTTAAGCACTTATCGCCCCATTAATTAATGATTACAACTTCTTATCGTGAAATAGGGTATTTGAAAACCTATTTTCAATCGAAGTCTAACATAATTAGGGCAAAAAATAACCTATTTAAGCGGCGCGTACTTTATTTGTCTCAGTCTTAAGAGCTTCAAACCATAGATAGTCGAGCTCGCGATCTTTTGAATTAGTTAGACATTCTTCAACTAAATAAGCGAAAGCCTGCCAAGGAGACTTTCCATCTTTCGTCATCAATTCAATTGTCCACTTGGCCTGCTCAGTTGGTTTATCCCAACCATAGTAGCCTGCGATTTTTTCAAGAATTTGTGGATATGAATTTAATATTTTTTGAGTCGTCATCATGACCTCCTTAACAACTTATCTTCTAGTTCCTTCATGGGACTCGGTCGGGTAGTATACATGAATGAAACAACCATGGCGACAGGATTAGTTAATGCCTTATTTGTTTGGTCAGCTTAACGACGAAAAAACAGCAACTTTAATTTGTAAGAGACTTGAAAGGCAGGGGATATCCGCGCAGTTTACTCGGGCGGATAATGGAACCTTAGGTTTATTTGTCGAAAGTGAGAGCGAGGTGCATCTCGCCCATGACGTTTATCGTGTAACTGTTGGTATGCCTCCCAAGTTCGAAGTTCCTGCTGAAACAATTGCCATGTCTAAAATTCCGTTTGGTGCGCTTACTAAGTCCATCATAGTTGTTTGTGTTTTTGTTTCTGTTTTGATGTGGATCGGTGATGCGAGTGTTGTTCGTTCTTATTTATTAATTTCTAATTATCAAAATGGTCTTCCAGAAATTATGGCCGGCGAATGGTGGAGAGTTTTTACTCCGGCGATCGTTCACTTTGGATTCATGCATATTCTTTTTAATATGTTGTGGTTCAAAAGTCTTGGCAGCATGATTGAGTACACTCGTGGTTATGCTTTTTTGGCACTCCTTGTTTTTATTAGTGCCGTTTTCTCAAACTTATTACAGTGGTCGCTAAAAGGACCTCTTTTTGGTGGAATGAGTGGAGTGCTTTACGCGTTATTAGGATTCGTTTGGATGACTAAAAGGTTTAACCCTGAGGAAGAGTTTTCACTTCCCAAGCAAGATGTTGCCATGATGATTGGCTGGTTTGTTTTATGTCTTACTGGGCTTCTTGGACCCATAGCTAACCTAGCTCATGCAGGTGGTTTATTTGTAGGAATGATTTGGGGGATATACTCTGGAGTTCGAAAGTCTGGGACTCTAAATTACATAGACCTATTTAAGTATATATCGATTAGTTTTGTTCTTTTGATCTCAACAGTAATTATCGAAAGGATGATTTCTGCAGCTTAATAAAAAAACGGCGAAAGAATTTCTCTTTCGCCGTCATAAAATGAATTAGAAATTATTTAAAAGTCTTGGATCAGTAACTAGTTGTCTTACACCTTGACCGTGATCTTCATCGAACTTGTTATTAGCACACCAATTGTGAAGGCTATTGATGTCCATTTTTTGGCAAGTCTTAGATACATTCCAAGTCACGTGAAGTGGAGAACATTTTGACTGAGTATAGCTAGGACCAGTTGTTGAGCCTAAGAACTCTACAGTATCGGCCGATAGTGGAAGCTCTCTTGCCTGAAAGTAACCGTCTAGTCTGTGTCTATATTGGTTGGCTCTCAGCTTGGGGAGAGTTGAATACCGCAAACTAATGCAAGTGATTGGAATTATGAATTTTAATGAGAGATTCTTAATTAATTAAAGGAGCACTGTGAGATCCACTTACCGTTTAAGTAATGGGCATAACCCCAGAACCATTCGATACGATCTTGTATAGATTTGATTTCAATTTCGTTTGGATAAACTTCCGGAACGATACCATTATAGGAATAGCACCAGCCGTACGATTTCATTTCATTTTGGCTAATAATGATGAATGCATCAGTTCCAAGGGGAGAATTTAGTACAGAGTTTAAACCTAGCTCGCTTCCTTGATAGTCAATCTGGTAGAGATCCAGCATTTCAACAGTTAACTGGCCAATTGATTTACCAATATCACTTTGTTTAAGAGGTAAATTGAATGCCTGAGTTCCATCATGAGAGACCAAACTCAAGGTTGCATATGAATTCAAAGATAAAGTTAAAAACAGGATTAGGCTTATGATTTTCATAAGCTGTGAATATATTGATTTATAGGACTAGTAAAGCTTTTAGAGGTTTTACATTCTCTTTGGAGCAATAATGCCTA
>CAXBMT010000285.1:0-2567 GCA_963976925.1 uncultured Bdellovibrionales bacterium | reverse complement strand
AATGAAGAGATAATATGGGGACAACACTGCTACGGTTGTAGCGCTGGTGCAGGTTCTTCATGTGGAGGAAGTTTAGTATGAGTATTAAAGATGATGTAAAAAATTATTATGGTGACACCCTTCAAACAAGTGCTGATCTAAAAACAGACGCATGTTGTACAGATGAATCACTTCCTAATTACGTAAAAAAGGCTCTCTCTCTTTTATCAGATGAAGTACATCAAAAATATTATGGCTGTGGCATTGTTATTCCAGAAAAAATGGAAGGTACTCGAGTTCTAGATTTAGGAAGCGGTGCCGGGCGTGATGTTTTTGCAATCTCACATATTGTTGGTGAAAGCGGAAGTGTTGTCGGTGTTGATATGACTCCCAATCAACTTGAAGTGGCAAATAAGAATATTCCATTTCATGCTGAGAAGTTTGGCTTTAATAATGTTCAATTTCTTGAAGGTGACATAGAACAACTTGATAAGCTCGATCTTGCTCCAGGCTCATTTGATATTATTGTATCCAATTGTGTTATCAATCTTGTGGAAGATAAAAAGAAAGTTTTAACTGATGCCTTCAACCTTTTAAAAGAGGGCGGAGAACTTTTCTTTAGTGATGTCTACACTGATAGGCGTCTATCAAAAGAGCTTCAAGAAGATCCAACCATCCGCGGTGAATGCCTCGGTGGTGCACTTTATTGGAATGACTTTCATCGTTTTAGTAAAATGGCTGGTTTTAGTGATCCAAGAATCGTGACGTCTAGACAGCTCGTCATTGGTGATGAACAAATTCAACAAAAGATCGCACCATCAAAGTTTTATTCAGTAACTTACCGTCTTTTCAAAATCGCTCAACTTGAAGATGCCTGTGAGGACTTCGGTCACTCTGTGAAATATAAAGGATCTTTAGAAACTTCACCGAACGGCTTCTTACTCGATGGTCACCATTACTTTGAAACAGGAAAATGGGAGTCAGTTTGTGGCAATAGTTATCTTATGCTTAACAAATCACGCTTTGCTGAGCATTTTGATTTTGTAGGTGACTTCTCTAAACACTATGGAATCTTTAAAGGTTGTGGCATGGAAGTTCCTTATCAAGACGGAGTTGCGTCGCAAAATGACGGAAGTGCCTGCTGCTAACAGTAATACTGCCTACATTTAATGACCTCAAAAGGCCTTTAACAAAACAAGTACTCGATTCAATCGAGGGACAAGACGTTATCGTAGTAGATACTCCAAGTAGTGACGGTATGAAAGAAGAGTGCGAGCGCCGAGGCTTCACTTATCTTGAAAGTTCATCATCTAATAGAGCTTCTAGACTCAATGAAGGAATTAAAAAAGCTCAAGGCGACTGGCTCGTTTTTCATCACCCAAGAAGTATTCTTGAAGCTGGAGCACTAGAGCAAGTAAAAAAGCTTAGAGAACCTACATGGGGAGCCTTCACCCATCAATTTGATCAAAAGCATTCTCTTCTCAACTTTACGTCATTTTGGTCAAATAAAATCAGAGGAGATTTTTCAAAGATATACTATCTTGATCACTGCTTATTCGCGCATAAAGACATACTCAAACAAGTTGATACTCCATTTGGTGAAGATGACATTTTTGAAGATACAGTTTTTTGTGAAAAGCTAAATCAAATTGAAAAGCCGCTTAGGCTCAAATATCGATCCAACACTTCATCCATCCGCTTTCAAGAAAATGGTATTTACATACAAGCGATCATGAATCAATTCTTAAAGATCGCCTATAAAACTAAGCTCAATCGAAAAATCATGAATAAGATTTACGAACGTGGTTTAAATTTAAACCAAAACTACAAATCAGATAAATTTTAGCTAGATAACAACGCCACCAGCATACCTGTGGTCCAAGTAGCGACATTACCAATCAGAAGTGAAATGATACAAAGAGAGCTTAATTCTTTTAATCGTGAAGGAACAAGTCTCGACATGCCACCGACTACAATTCCAACAGAACCAAGATTGGCAAAGCCACACATGGTGTAGAGCATGATCAGTTGCGTTTTCGAAGATAAGTCCTGTAGTTGTGAAAGATTCAAATAAGCTACAAACTCATTAATAATAACTTTAGTGGCGAAAAGTTCAGAAGCGATAGCTGACTCAGCCCAATTTACACCACCTAGCCATATCAGCGGTCTAAGCGGTATTGAAAAGATACCAACCAATGTGAGCTGACTGTCCTCACCAAAGATTCCAGCTAATGACATATCTACAAGTTTAACTAGAGCAATCACAACCAGTAAGGTTGCGACAATGCCCAGAACCATTTGTAGTCCATCCTGGATGCCTATAGTTAATGCTTCGAGTGAACTCGATTTTTTAAAACTCTTATTATCTGGGATGTCATCATTTACGATCTGATCTTTTTCTTCACCAAACCAGGCCAATGAAAATATGATCGCTAGTGGAACACTGGCTAAAGAGGCAACCACCATATGGCCGAGTGAATCTGGTATAACTGCAGACAAAACACTAGCGTATAAAACCATAACAGTTCCTGCGATAGTGGCCATGGATGCTGATATTAAGGCTAAGAGTTCTCGTTTTGACATAGACT
>CAXBMT010000284.1:0-2591 GCA_963976925.1 uncultured Bdellovibrionales bacterium | reverse complement strand
AAGCCTCTTATGCCCATTCCAGCAGCACGTATTCTTTCAGAAAATGTTCCCTGAGGAACAAGTTCTACCTCAATTTCATTGTTCATCATTTGTGATTCTAAATCTGGATTTCCACCTACGTATGAACAATAGGCTTTTTTGATTTTCTTTTGGATTAATATTTTGACTAAACCTCGCCCAGAATTTCCAATATTATTAGAGATGACTGTTAGGTCCTTGATATCCATCTTCTCTAGAGCATCAATGCAATTTTCAGCAATTCCGCATAAACCAAATCCACCGCTCATCAGGCTCATGCCGCTTTTAATTTCCTTCAGTGCTTCCGCAGCATCTTTACATACTTTAGTCATTGATTACCTTTAAGAGTTTATCGAGAGAGTCACTTAGCAATTGAGGCTCCATGGTCATAGCAGGAGATAAAATAGCATCACCTGAATGACAATAAACAAAGAGTCCCTCTTTTTGATAGGCTTCAAAGTCTATTTTCTTTTTATGTTCTATAATACCTAAAAGGCCAAGATGTCTGACGGCTTTTACATTCTTAGAGTTCTTAGCTTCTTCAAGTTTCTTACTGAAAATCTCAATATTTTTTTTTAAGTTTAAATGGAATTTAGGATTTTCTATAATTTTAAAAACTCCACTTAATGCTGCTAACCCGAGTGGATGACCATAATTAGTTAAGCCACATGAAAGAATATTCTCTTCATAATACTCAGCTACCCAAGGTGCACTCCAGACCGCGCCAAAAGGAACAAATCCGCCCGTAATTGCCTTGGCCATACAGACCATATCAGGTTTAACAGGGTAGTGGTGAAAGCCCATGGCTTTACCAGTTCTATGAAATCCGGTAACGACTTCGTCGATAATGAGCTTAATATCAAATTCATCACATAAGCTTTGGATACCTGACCACCACTCATCTGGTAGCACCCAAACACCGTTGCCTCCACTTACTGTTTCGATGATAAAAGCCGCAATATTTTCAGGACCATTTTTAGAAATGATGTCACGAGTTTGAGTCAAATCAGGGTCATCAATAGGCTCAGGTATACGAATCGTATCGCTACCATTTGGGAAATAGGGCTCGTGCCTCCAATCTCCTGTTGCAGCAAGTGCTCCCATAGTTGCACCATGATATGATTTTTTTCTAGCAAGAATTTTATGTTTGCCTGTAGCAAGCTTAATCATTTTGATAGCATTTTCTACAGACTCGGCACCGGATACTGTCCAAAAGATTTTACCTTCATGGCCAATAAGACTAATTAGCTTTTGCGCCATTTGGTCTTTAAGTGGAAAGGTTGTTTTGGCAGAGGCAATCGCCAATGACTCATCAATTTGATTCTTAACGCTATCTAGGATTATTTTGTTATTTAAACCAAATCCAGCTTGAAAACTTATGCCAGATAGATCAACTAAGCTCTCTCCATTTTCAAGATTCATCATACAGTCTTGATTGGACTTAATGGCTAGAGGCTTTATGCCTTTTTGTGCTGACCATGAAATATAGTAAGGTAAATCCATTTTAACTCAGAGCGAAATGTCCTGCCTCCAAACGGTAGTCAATCTTCTTAAAGTTTTCATCTTCAGTTGGACAACCTCTCCAAAAGCTTCCTGTTCCAGCTCTAAGGTCAGAGATCCCTCCACCACAAGTAAATGATGGATCCTGGGCACCTGACTCGTAATGAGAACAAAGTGCTTTAGGATAACCTTCATGAGATGTGAATAGCTTATACATATCACTAATGGTTTGAACTTTTGGTACAAGTTTTTCTAGTAATCCCCAGCGGACCTCAGTAGTTGATGAGCGACTTGTTTGATCTTCAACTTTTTTAATCTTCTCACCTAAACAGTGGTTGGTATGAAAGCAGTATCCACTTGCCCCTGCATTAACATGGCCAACTCTTTCTGAAATATTTGGTGTCACTTCCCAGTGTTCGCCTTGAATCTTGTCTGAGATAATATAATTGTGGCCAGATGTTACTGGTGCACTTTCTAGATAAGGTCTTGCCTCAACCACACTGTTTTCTTGCAACAACCTTCTTACGTATAATGGCCAGATGATTCCTGCTTTAGCGTTAGTGGTATTGATATTATTAACACCAACTAAAAAGTTATTAGAGTTGATTCCCATAAGACCTAAACAACCGACTAAAGATAGACTTAGCATCTCTGGTGCGTGCTCAGTTGCTGGTGCATGAATTAAGCAAAGGTAGTCTTTTGCTGATTTATGCATGTCCCATGTTTGACCCGATAAAGTTTGCTGATCTGTTTGTACGTGAACTGTTGAGCAGCCTTCTTCAGGTAATTGAAGATCTCTAAAGTCGGTATAGTTATTTAAAATAACGAGATCAAGTCTAGTTAATCCGCTGCCGTCTACAAGACCTTGCATTTCTTGCATTAGTGGAGCGCTATAAGTTTCACTAGCATTCCATTGTAGCATTGAAAGTTCTTCAAGCTTTGTAGCTAGCCTAGGGCTTTTTGCAAGCATAAGCTCTCGTCTAATCTGAGCTAGCTCTTTAATAGAAGTTCTAAACTGTCCCCAGAAGTCCGTGTTTGTTTGGTAGCTGTTGTAATTTATTAAAAAGTCTAAG
>CAXBMT010000283.1:0-2598 GCA_963976925.1 uncultured Bdellovibrionales bacterium | reverse complement strand
GGGAGAATATCCTCAATGAAAATCACTTGGTTGCTACCGCAAAGCATTTTATAGGTGATGGCGGAACTCAAGATGGTATTGATCAAGGTAATAATGTCTCTTCAGAAGATGATCTAATAAGAATTCATGCCCAAGGCTATGTCAGTGCACTCAACGCCGGTGCTCAAACTGTAATGGCAAGTTTTAATAGTTGGAACGGTATTAAAATTCACGGTTATAAATATCTTTTAACGGATGTCTTAAAAGAGAAAATGAAGTTCGACGGATTTGTTGTTGGTGATTGGAATGGTCACGGTCAAGTTCCAGGTTGTCGTAACGATTCATGCCCACAAGCTATTAACGCTGGTGTCGATATGTTTATGGCGCCACAAGACTGGAAAAGCTTATTTCATAATACTGTAGGACAAGTTAAGAGTGGAGAGATCAAACTCGCTCGCATTAATGATGCAGTAACAAGAATTCTTCGAGTTAAGATTCGTTATGGAATGTTTGATCTTGGTGCACCATCAACACGAAAAAATGCTGGCTATGAAAGGCTGGTTGGTTCACAAAAACATCGTTCTGTAGCCAGGCAAGCTGTTCGTGAATCTTTGGTTCTTCTGAAAAATAAAAATAATATTTTACCAATTGGTGCTGAATCAAATGTTCTTGTGGCAGGCTCTGGTGCAGATAATATTGGAAAGCAAAGCGGTGGCTGGAGTATCACATGGCAAGGGACGGGTAATACCAATTCTGACTTTCCAGGTGCTAGCTCTATTTATGATGGTATCCAAAAAGCGATAAGTCTTGGTGGAGGACAAACCACTTTAAGCTTAAACGGTGACTTCGTATCAAAACCAGATTTAGCTATTGTTGTTTTTGGTGAAGAGCCATACGCAGAGGGACAAGGTGACATTTCTAATCTGCATTATGCAAGTAGATACTCTCAAGATATTGAGCTTTTAAAAAAGTTTAAGTCTCAAGATATTCCCGTTGTCAGTATTTTTATTACGGGTCGCCCTTTGTGGATTAATCCAGAACTAAACGCTTCTGATGCTTTTGTTGTTGCATGGCTTCCTGGTTCTGAAGGAGCTGGGCTTTCTGATGTTCTAATAAGAAAGCCAAATGGTGAAATCAATTTCGACTTTAAGGGTAAACTGTCTTTTTCTTGGCCGAGTCACGCTAATCAAACCAATGTAAATGAGGGAGACTCCAATTATAGACCACTTTTTCCATTTGGTTTTGGTCTAACCTATTCTGATACAGATAACCTTGGCGATGATTTGTCGGAGAATCCTTTTCCTCAAGGTGGTGGTCCAGGTTCAAGTGATGAGCTTGCTATCTTTAGTGGCCGTCCGGTTTCCCCATTTAAAACCTTTGTTTTTGATTCTGCTGATGCAAAGAAAGAGATTGCAGCAGGTATTGGGGAGAGTTTAAATGGAATAGTTAAAGCGATCGCAATAGATAAAGATGTACAAGAAGATGCTAGACAAATAACTTTTAAAGGCAGTGAATTAGCCGCTTACTTTTTTGAATCTAAAAGCTCAATCAATATATCTAATTACGCTGATACTAATGGTGCAGTAAAGTTTTACCTTAGAAAGGATTCTCAAGTTAATGAAGCTGTCGAGCTTTCACTAAACCAATCGAGCTTGGATATATCAAGCTTGATAAACAATCTTGATAATAATCAGTGGAGTGAAGTGGTCGTACCTCTTAGCTGTTTTACTTCTAGAGGATTAAATTTAAGAAGCTTAAAAAAATCATTTTCCATTGCTACAAAAGGGTCACTTAAAGTATCTTTGGCAGATATTATGATAAAAGCGAAGTCTAGTATTACCACTTGTCCCTAATCTTCTTTAAAGGAAGTATCAATGTCACAAGATTATCAGCCACCAAAAGTTTGGAAACACGTTGAGGGAAATGGCGGAAAGTTTGCTGGTATTAATCAACCTACAGCGGGCGCACGCGAGACAAAAGAGCTTCCACAAGGGGAACATCCTTTTCAACTTTATTCACTAGCAACACCTAATGGAGTTAAAGTTACTATTATGTTTGAGGAGCTTTTAGCCTTAGGAATAAAAGAAGCTGAGTATGATGCTTACTTAATTAATATCGGTGAAGGTGATCAATTTTCTAGCGGGTTTGTTGATATAAACCCTAACTCAAAAATACCGGCGCTCCTTGATAAAAATAGTGGCAACCCAATCAAGATTTTCGAATCCGCATCTATTCTTTTTTATTTAGCTGAAAAGTTTGGGAAATTCTTACCAACTAATCATTCAAAGAGAACAGAGGTAATGAATTGGCTCTTTTGGCAAATGGGAAGCGCTCCTTATTTAGGTGGTGGTTTTGGCCACTTCTATGCTTATGCACCGGAGAAATTTGAGTATCCTATTGACCGTTTCTCCATGGAAGTTAAGCGTCAGCTTGATGTCTTAGATAAGCAACTGACTAATAATAAATATATTGCAGGTGATGAGTATAGCATCGCTGATATGGCGATTTATCCTTGGTATGGTGCTCTAGTCCAAGGCAAGCTCTACAACGCTGCAGAGTTTTTATCAGTACACGAATACAAAAATATTACGAGATGGTCTGACGAGATTTTAAAAAGAC
>CAXBMT010000282.1:0-2601 GCA_963976925.1 uncultured Bdellovibrionales bacterium | reverse complement strand
GAGCATTCTTCCCCATTCAAGAGGAGAGGAGCCGATATATTTTATGAGTGGGAAGCCTTGATCATTCATTATGAATTTTCCTCCCAAGCCCATTCTTTAACAAACTCGTCCATAGCTTCATAAGTGGCACAGAGGATATGTCTTTCACCTTCTTCTTTAAATAATTTTCTTAAAGAGTAAGGAAGTGTACCTGTGATCCAACCTCTAGGGCCTGAAAGACTAAATTGAAGTCCAATATGATTATCAAGCATCTTTTTTAATTTAACTTCAAACTCACGAGCAAGTTTAACGTAGGCATCGTGGTTCTTAATGAGTTTTTCCATACCACGGACATAGCTTTCAAAAGAAAACTCATCACCATCCCAAGTTGAAATCATCATAAGAGGCTTTTCAATAAAACGATCCTTACGTACAAAGGCCATGGCCGCTTGGCCACCGAGGAAAATCATTGACGCATCAGGAGTTATGGCAGCGTCGTTACTTGCAAAGTAGTTTTTCGTATTAAAACGATAAGACTGAGCTCCAGTTTCATTGAAAACTAAATTAATGCCTTTCTCTTTTGTTAGGCGCCTTAGCTCCATTAGAAACTTATAGGGAACAGCTTCCATTAGCTTTTGTGGTAATGGTTCAATCCAAATAGCTAAGTATTTATTCTTGTTGGTAAGTTCTTCAACCTGCTCAAGGATTTGTTCATAGTTTGCTGTATTGGGTGTTTCTAAGTGGTCGACTTTAAAATAAGGGTCATTATGATCAGAAAGGGATCTTGATAAGAATGAACCTTTACCAAAAGTATGATGCTTAAAAGTCAGCATACGATTAGTATATTTATCGGAAACATACCAAAGGCTTTTTGCCACCTTGTCTACAGACTCTGATTGTCCAGAGCAAGTGTAACCGTGGCGAAGTTCTTCAGGCATTTGCTTTGATATTTTTTCAACATTAATAAGAAAGTTATGGCTAACAAAGTTTGAAAGACAAATTTTATTATTAACTGTGACAAGACTTGAATTCATCCAATCTTTATCCAATGATGTATGGCCGATGACTGAATCGATAGCACTATGAAGTGATAATGCTGGTTTAGTCCATTTTAAAGGACATGAATAATAAACGACATCACGATAGCGTTCAAAGTCTGGATAATCTTCTTTTAAATAATTCTGCTCATAACCGCCTAAAGAAAGATTGATTGAAAGCATACTAGCAGCCATACGATCGCGATTTCGGCCTTGAATACGATTAAAATCTTTAGCTGTTGCCCACGCAGTGAGTGCGTATTTTAAGAATCTTCCTAAGCCGCCGCCCTGAAAGTCATGGGAAACTGTCGTATCGATGACATAGATAGATTTTTCGTCCTCAAAGTAAGGATCGACGCGTAGACCTCTGTCGAGTGGATGTCTTTTAAGTGGTGAAGCAAAAACGATAGCAATAAGCTCATTGTCTTTTTCTACAGCAAGCGCTAGTCCAAATGGATCAGTGGCCACTTTCTCAAATTTCTCTATGTCTGTTTGTCTTGCAGGCTCATAAGTTGATTCTTGAAGTTTATGAATTCTTGCTCTGTAGTTTTCAAAATTCGATTCATCTACTGAGACTAATGAGTGCTTGGTTGAACTAAGAAACAGTTTTGATATTTCTTCCCAAGCAGAGTTTTGATCAACTGCTTTATTTTGAAAATTCTCCCATTTGAGATTTATAAGCATTCGATGCCATTCATAAAGGTTGTTAGTTCCTCTTTCTTTTGTAATAGCAGTACTTGGCTCTGGTGCTTCCTTACCATTAAAGATCTTGTCACAAAGGACATCCATCTCATTAAATAAAAAATCTAAGTCTTCTGTTGAAAATGCAGTATTTAATCTAAAACGTAGAGTTCTGTCTCCTGCAGGGTAATAAAGCAAGCCGTGTTTAAATCTTTCAGTGATAAACTTAGTACAAATCTCATTGTTTGGAGTCTCAACAGCAAAAGCCAATCCCATGACTCTTGGTCTTGTGAGATGTGGCTGATACTTCTCGATTAGCTTATTAAGTCTCGCTTTCGTATCTTCTTCAATAGAAATGATTCTCTCTTGAATTTGATCTAGCGCCATTCCGTGAAGATAACCTCTTATGGCCGAGGCTACTTGGAATTGATCAGGAGAGCGATCGATTTTCTTATGTGATAGAACCATACCAACTTGAGCTTTTTTAGCGCAAGTAACGTAGTCTGGATTTAGTTGCGAGCCATCAATATCCTTCATCTTGAGCGATTTGTGCCAAAAAAAGTCACGCCCTAAATGAAAGCCGGTTTGAACTTCATCGTGAATAACTTTAACGTTAAAGCTTCGGCACATTAAAATGAGGGCTGTATGAAAACGATCTGAGCTATAGCGATCACCGCCTTCACATTGCATAGTTTCTGTTATGACGGAAAAAATATTACCAGTACAAAGCTTGGTCCTAACTTCTTTAAGACACTCTACTTCTAATTTTAAAACCGGATCTTTTAGCCATTTTGCAGGGACAGTAAAGTTCTTCTTTGAGGCATTATCCCAAAACTTTCTCCATCCATCTGGAATAGGTTGATGAATTTCATCACCAGGTAATTCAGGATAAGGACAATATTCA
>CAXBMT010000281.1:0-2652 GCA_963976925.1 uncultured Bdellovibrionales bacterium | reverse complement strand
CCTGCCACTGCCGTTCATAAGGCACAAGAGGAAATTTGTAAGATCATTTCGGCAAAAGAAAAAGCCGGAGAATTAACACTAGACCCTACGGCGTTCGAACAATATGTTTAGTTATTGATTAATAAGACGATTTCGAAGCGGAAACTCAAACAAGTTATAGCTAAAGGACCAAATCGTATGCATCAGTGCAGCCTTTGCAAAAGCTTGTTTCAAATTATTTTTACCCATACAAATTGTCTGATAAATCCTAGTACCAATTAGAATATTTACGCCGTGATAAACAGGGCCAATCGAGCCATAAAAGAATAATCTATCGCTACCTGAGTCACCTGTTTGAATTAGTTGTTCTTGCCAATCTGGAGGTTCAGCACCATAGCGCCCTTCTAGATACAGCTCGCCTGCAAGCGCTGCCATTACAAGACGCTGCACTTCTGGTCGATCCAAATCTTCTGGCTTTAGATTTTCAAGATCTACATTACTCAAGGTTAACCCTTCGCTGCTACCTATTATATCTTTTATTTTTGAAATTAAGATTGTTTTAAACTTAGCGACAAAGCCCACTTCATCAAGTTGCTTTTTTAATAATTTCATTTTCTCTTGGAATTCAGGGTCTGACTTTAAATCGTTAAATCGTTTTTCCATTTCCTGTTTATCTTTTGGAAAGATAATATTATAGGCAAACATATCAGCCGTTCCTATAACAAGGTCGGCGCCATAACCCTTAACTACTTTTTGTAGATATGAACCAGTTGGTTCTGAGAAAATTCGCCCTATTGTATAGTTTAGAATAATGCCAATAGAAAGATCATACCCCAGTTGCTTAAACCAGCCTTTTAGTGGCGCTCCTTCTCCTTGCTGCATCTGATCCCAAGCGGTTTGTAACTCATCCCAGTTTGCAACAGTATAACCAGCAATAACACTCATAGGGCCCACAGTGAGAATGAATCGCCTAAAGTTTTTACCAGCAGCTGCATTGTCCGTGTTTGGGATTTTAGCTGAACAAGCATATTTAAGTCGCTCATAACTTTGTCTTTGTGCTTTAGCCTGAGCTTTTATAACTTGTGTATCAGTACCATCTTCAGCTTTTTCTAATAAGTCTCTATATTTTTTTTCTTCCCATTGATCAAATTTCTTTCGAGCTTTAATAAACTTTTTCAACTGTTTTGTTTCACTTGGACTATCCCATTTTGATAGTTCATCAATCGCAATTTTTCGTTTTTTTGGAGCTTGGCCGCCGGCCCAGATTAAGTAGTTCATACGATCTGTGGATAACTCACTTCCTCTGTAAGGTTGAGTGACTTTTGAAACTTCTTCAGCTGAAAAATTTAGCTTGATAAGGTCAATATAATTATCAACTGCACTTTTGGAGTTTGAGTCTGTAACCCAATCCCATAGCTGAGATCGTAAATCTAAAGGCATGCTCTTTGAATCATTAAGAGAACTTAAGCGTCTAATCTGATTCAGAGTATTTTTACAGTTTATCCCATCAACACTCTTTGAAGATGGTGATCTCATTGAAACATGTGATGAAGAACAGCTTCCTAAAAGGAATGCTAAGATTAAATAATGGAGTTTAAAGAAACTCTTCATATCCACTTTTCGGTTATTTAAAGTACTTTTATAAAGTATATTTTCAAAAAATTTTAGGACTGGACTATTAGGCTAAATCCATGGAATCTAAGGCATGACCAATTGGAACGAAGAAACGACCATACTTTATCAAGATGAATCCATCCTAGTAGTTGATAAGCCTAGTGGGCTTTTAGTTCACCCATACAAAGAAGCCTCTAACGAGCGAGATAACCTCATGACCGTAATGAGGGATCGCTTGGACAAATGGGTTTATCCAGTTCATCGCATTGATAGACCTGTTTCAGGCATTGTTATCTTTGGGTTTGCAGGTGAAGTCGTCTCAAAAATCAAAGAGCATTGGGCCGATCAATCAAAGACTAAAAAAGAATATATCGCGTTAGCTAGAGGGCAGATCAACGAGCCCGGCACTTTTGACTTTGAACTTAGTAATGATAAGAAGGTTCGCCAAGAGGCAATCACTCACTACAAGCCTCTCTATAATTTTGATGACACTACACTTGTTCATGTCACTATTGAAACAGGTAGAAAACATCAAATAAGAAGGCATTTTTCAAGACGTATGCAATGCCTTGTGGGCGATACTGCCTACGGAAAAGGTATTCTCAACGAACGATACCGCCAAGATCACAACCTTCATCGTATTTTCCTTCATGGCTGGCAACTGACCCTGCCTCACCCTGTAAGCGGACAACAAATGACATTTAGATGTCCCCTAAGACCAGAGCTCAAGCAAACTTTGCAAGACAAGGGAATGACTGACTTTTCCCTCATTGACTAAAACCGAACGATCGTGCTATTATACTTCTATGACTAAGGGTATCTCTACTAAAGAAAATATTATCCAAGCAGCTTTCGACTTTACCAGTAGGTTTGGTCTTGAATCTCTATCTATTGGCGAACTGGCTAAGCTAGTGGGAATGTCAAAGTCTGGTCTATTTGGTCATTTCAACTCCAAAGAAGCTCTGCAAATGAAAGTATTAGATTTTGCAGCTCAAAGCTTTATTCGTTCTGTTGTTAGACCTGCGCTTAAGTCTCCAAGAGGCAAAGAAAGAATCCTAG
>CAXBMT010000280.1:0-2687 GCA_963976925.1 uncultured Bdellovibrionales bacterium | reverse complement strand
CATGAAGTCACTTTTCCAAAGAGAAACAGGACGCCCAACGACTGATGATAACTACGCTTCACTTATTGAAAATAGTTATATCACTCCTAAAGCGTTTAACTTCATCCAGCACCTTGTAATGGGAACTGATCTTGTTGAGAAGATTCCATTTAAAGCTGAAGATGGTACTGAGTACGAAGAGAACTACAGCATTGATAGCTCTTATGTTATCGATGGACCTCTAAACGGTCTTGGCTGGATTCGAAACTTCGCAAATCTGCCAAGAGACGGCAAGGGTGTACTTGCGACTTCACTACTTCATACAGCAAAAGCTTGGGGTCTGATTGATGATGATCTAATGACTGAGCAAAGTCGTGAACTCGTTAATGCCTTCACTGTTAGAAAGAATGATATCGCTGATACTTTTAATAGTCGTTACCTAAAAACTCTTAGAGTTGGTGAGAGATTATATAGTGCAGGTGACGTCAATCAAATCGCTACAGTGATGATTGATTCAGTACTAACAGCTCCAGTGCTAGGCCGCTTAGGACAAGCTAAGGTTCTTGAGATCTTCCAAGATCGCTCAAACCCAGCTCTTCCAGCTGACTTTACTGCTGAGCAAGTTGCCGCAGCTACTCTTCCAGATGGTCTACTTGATCAATTGGCAGGTTTACTAGCTCAAGGCGCGACCTTTACAGAAGAGCAGCTTGTAGAAATGTTAGGACCTGATCTTGGTAAACAAACTTTTCAAGCATCAACTCTAGGTGCAGATGGCCTAAGAGAAGTAGAAGCTATTATTGCAACTCTTGGTAAAGCACCGGCTGATGCTAGCGATGATATTAAGACGGCTTACGAAGCTGATATGACGATCCTTAGAGACTTCCTAACAGGACAGCTTCAAGGTAAAAACAGCTTGTATAGAACGAATCTTGAGATCATGCCATCTCACGTAAGACAGTAACCAAACTAAAGGACCTCGGAAGGGGTCCTTTTTTCTTTCTCTACATCTCTGGCACGAAGATCAATTAATATATTCAAAAGAGCTATTGAAATCTTAGGCCCCATATTAACAAATTCCATTCCGATCATATCTCCTTTTGCAGAGATGGTGGTATTAACCAATTCGATATCGAAGTAGAGATGTTCCTTATTAAATGTTTCAATAATGAGAATCCCCTCGTCTTCAGGTTTTGCAATAGGGATCTTAATATCCGTAATATTTAAAAGTGCGCCGCCTGATGAGATATTTTTAATACGTCCTACCGAGAAACCTTCTCGTCCATTTAGATAGAGAGTCGCTTTAAAGTTCGTTTCATAACGACCTCTAGCGTCCCAAACTTCTTTAAAGTGATAACTAAAGATATACTTCTTCATTAACGGCCACATCAAGATTACAACAAAAATCAAGTTGACCGTAATAATGCAGAAGGCTCCAAAGTGAGGTCTCGCTGCAAAGTATGGCCAATCATAGGGAGTATAAGTGATCAGCGAATAAAATTTATAAAGAGTTAAGATGGAATAAATAATGTTGGCGAATCTTGAAAGAGTTAAAAGAAAAAGTCCTGCTAAAGGAGTAAAAATCCAAAACTCCATAAATCTAAAAGCACTTACGTTACCGTTTTCAACAATATTGTCCCAAATAAGGGCCCAATCCATCCCGGTTGATATTTTAAAAGAAAGAATCCTTAAAACAGGGTCAAGGATGAGAAAGCCTGAAAGTAACAGAATGATTTTGCTGGAAGAATTTTTCATAAGCTATTGTTTCTCAAAGTCTTTTTAAGATCAATGAAAAGCATAAATGCCTATAAATTCATTAAGAGAAAAAGCTAAAACTGACCAGAAAACTAGGCTGTAAACTTAATGACTTCAACCGGACAAGCTTCAGCTGCCTCTTGGACCTTAAGTCCGTCATCTAGTGGAGCACCTGGACGAATGAGACAAGTATCAGCTGTTACTTCAAAAACTTCTGGGTAGATGTCTTCACAAGCATTACAAACGATACAACCAGGCTCAATCCAAACTTTTGCAATTGAGAAGTTCTCTTTTGGAGTATCACTTTTAGCAGCGCCACCACCTGAGCCACCGAAGAATTCAGCAAACTGAGGATTTGTCGCAACCTTTAGGATCTTATTTGTTTCAGGTAAAGGCTCAGCAATAAATGATCTTTCAACAGTTTGATAAAGAGGTTTTGCTATTGTCTTTGCCACACCATTTTCGAACTCGCCGGCAGAGAGTTTGGCTTCGCTCATTCTCTTTGTAAAGGCTGCACCTTTCATCTCAAATTGGTGAGTAACATTGTCTTTGTTCGATACAAGTTCAATTTGAACTAAAGCTTTATCAAAATTATCTGCTTTTAAGAAAGCGCCATAAGATTCACTTAATTCAAGATCAAGAGCGAAGTTATCGTCCTTAGCTTCGAATTGCTTTGAAACATCTACTTGTGTGACTGATCCAAATGGGTTGAAAAGTCTAAAACGAATCATATCAAACTTGGCCGGCTCGCGAGCACTATTCCAAGTAAAGGCAAAAGCAAAACCATTTGCACCATGAAGAGTTTTTAGAATTGTTAATTTAGGTCTAGCAAAAAGAAAGTGGAACGCACCTGAAAGTAAACTTAAAACCCCAAGCCCAATAACTAAACCAAGTGCTAGTAAAAGTGCGATGCCGCCAGCAATTAATGAGGTACTCACAGATACTCCTAAAACTCA
>CAXBMT010000279.1:0-2720 GCA_963976925.1 uncultured Bdellovibrionales bacterium | reverse complement strand
AGTTTGATACTTATATTTACGGTAAAAAAGGCACTGAGAAACATGCTGAGAAAGCACATGCGAATCCATATCACCCAAAACTTACTGACCAACAGCTCTTCGAGCTTTTATAAGACATCAGCCACCTTCGGGTGGCTTTTTTATTGCGCTGATAATGTTGAAATAAAGTTAGAAGAATCAATTTCGATAATAACATCTCGATCAATAGGCTCGCCAATTTGCTTTGTGGTTAATCCAAGTCTCTTATAAAGTCTTGCGTGAACTTTTGATGTATAGACATATATTTTTTTAATATTAGGGTCGTCTTTGACGATTTGGGCCATTTCAGCGAGCAGATCTTTCATTAAATTGGGGTTGCTATCACTGACAGAGGTTAACCTAACGATCTCAGCAATCTTTCCATTCTCTCTTGAAACTTTTACACCTGTTGCTTTTTCAAAAGGTAATAGGTCTGCTCTCTTTGTTGATTCGACTATTGCGACTCCCCCTTCAATTTTATTTTCGATTGGTGGACCTCTGGTCATAACAACAAGTTTTGTTCTTGGCTCAAATGAACGACTCGATTGAATAAACCCCGATATTTCATCTGCTGATAAGTTCAAACGTTGCCTATATACGTCTGCGACAAAATCCCAATAGTGATCCGATACTTTCGCAATAGAATTTGCATTCATTTCTAATTTTCTACTTAGGTCTAGTCGAGTTAAAACACCATTATTATCTAAATACTTAAATGTAACTGGAGCAGACCGAGGCTTCGTAAGTGCTCTGACTAACGGGAGTGCGAAAGTTGTTGTAGGCAAAAGAACACCAAGAGAGGCATTTAAAACTGATCTTGAATGCTCATTTAAACAATTCTCCCAATCATTTAATGATGACAACCCAAGTTGAGTTTGGGCAATGATATCTTGGCATTCATTTAATTTGTCGAAACTATCATTTATTAATTTTCCAGTAAGTGCAGCATCCGCCATATAACCTGCTGAGCGAGGTCCACTTCCAAAAAATCCACGAATTCGAGCGAGCAAGCCTCTTGAAAGGACGCCTCGGCTAGCTCCAATTAACAACAATGATTCTGGTCCAATAAGCAGACTAGAAGTAATGAGACCCACCTCAAATGCGGTCTCAATAGCACCTATAGTTCCTTCTATTTTCGTCTTTCGTTGTAAAAATCGACATAATACTTTTCGATCACTTTGATCAGACATGATCATCGATCTTTGAGTAATCGCATCTAGTCCATTTGGATATCTTAAGATAAGTTCAGACATTAAAATTGTAGGACTTTTTCCTGTATTAAATGCATCAGTAATATTGGCCTTAATAGCTTCAATATCGCTTCTTAAATTAAAACTTTGTTGAAAAAAATTAGTCATTGAAAGTGCAAGAATATTTTTCAATTCTTCACTTGTGGGCTCTGTGCTTGATTTGGCAAAGTCTATAAACTCATCTGACAACCACCAAGGATATATTGAGTATAGGTTAACTTTTACTTTTTCTAGTCTCTCTTGCTCGACTTCAAGTTCAACTCTTCTGGCCGCAGAACATTGGCCTCTAGAACAAATATTAAGCCTTTTACTATTGATAGAGACTGCCTGCTCAATTTCTATCAATGCTCTTGCTTGATTTTCATAATCTTGCCAGCGCTCTCTAAAGCCCTCAGATGAACCCCTTAAAGTTGTTCCCTTGAGCCAGCGGGTAAAGTCTCCCCATTCATCAACTTTGCCTTGAATTTGTTCCAGTAAGCTATTCGCTCCATTTTGAATTGCACTAAATTCACTCAAATATGATGGAATAGGACTTCTTACTGATATTTCAGCAGCTGGATTCGAACATGCAACTTCATTGTTATTAGGCCCTGATGTACAAAAAGAATCTTGCCATTGAGCGGTTGCAGAGCGAGAGAATACAAAGGCAAAAAGTAAGATAAATCGGATGCTTAGCATATCAATCCGATCGGTTTATCTGGCTCAATTATTTAGCATTTTTAGGAACTTATATCGCTTTATCGATCTGTGCAGGTAAATAAAATACTTTCAATTCTCCATAATACAACCAAACTATTTGGCCAGAAACAATAAGTTGTGCTACGTGTAAGTATCTCAAATTTTAAGGATTCCTAATGATTAGTACATCAAACCTAGGCATGAGCTTTGGCGGTCAAAAACTTTTTGAAGAAGTTAATATCAAATTTACTCCAGGCAACTGCTACGGCCTAATTGGCGCTAATGGCGCAGGAAAATCAACTTTTTTAAAGATTTTATCAGGTGATCTTGAAGCTCAAACTGGCGATGTCATCATAACTCCAGGTCAGCGCCTCTCAACGCTTAAGCAGGATCACTACGCTCACGAAGAAGAACAAGTTCTCACTACTGTCCTTATGGGAAATGAGATTCTTTATAATCTTATGATCGAAAAAGATGCCATCTACGCTAAGCCGGACTTTAGCGATGAAGACGGTATTAAAGTTTCTGAACTCGAAGAAAAATTCACTGAACTTGGTGGCTGGGAGGCTGAACCTGAAGCTGGAAACATTCTAGCTGGTCTTGGTCTTGGTACTGAATACCATGAAAAGAAAATGAAAGAGCTTAATGGTGGAGAAAAAGTTAAGGTTCTATTAGCTCAAGCCATATTTGGTACACCAGACATCTTACTTCTGGATGAGCCGACCAATGATCTTGATATTGCCTCTATTCAGTGGCTTGAAAACTTCATTATTA
>CAXBMT010000278.1:0-2733 GCA_963976925.1 uncultured Bdellovibrionales bacterium | reverse complement strand
TGGTGGCGTTGAAAGCTTAATTGAACATCCAGCGATAATGACTCATGCTTCAGTTCCAAAAAAGGTTCGTGAGAGTATCGGCCTAACAGATAATCTAATTCGTTTATCAGTTGGCTTAGAGGATGTAGATGACTTGATTGCTGATCTAGAAAATGGATTTAAGAAAAAGTAATCAAAGTTTTTTTAGAGTGCTAACTCCGATGAACTCACCTTCATCATAAACGTTCGCATGAGTTAAATCTTTATTGATAAAGTGAAAGTACATTCCCGGTGCAGCCTTAATAATCAGCTGCTCGGGATTTTGTGGATTTAAATATAGTTGATTATTTCCGCCCTCTCCGCGTGAATTACTATAAATAATACTGTCACGTGCAATTGTCATAGTGAAGTTTCCATCTATTTCGCTTTTCCCTTTTTGCCAATATTCAATACTCATCTCAATATCTTCTATTTTGCCTTTATGTTTGCCTGTTAATCTATATAGTTTACCTGTGTAGAGGCCATTAAATTTCTTAACCTCTTTAAATCCAGAAATTGTTTTAGATTTAGCAAAATAGACAGCTGAGTCTTGGAGTAAGTAGTTTAAGTTATTTTTAAGCGAAGGATCGTAATCTTCAAGTTCATCTATAGAGACTTGAATATCAAACTTTTTTATCGCCTGATTTCGTGGATAGTAAAATTGAGTTTGAGCTTTAGCGACAGACTCTTGAGGCTTATTTTCAAGCCTATTATCAGGCGCGAAGCCTTCAGGATTATTAACGATTGATTTTATAGATTCAGCATAGTCTTTCTTTATTCCGATTGAAGCTAAAAATAACAAAAATGCCTTCTCGATTTTAGCAACCTCTAAGGAGTTATCGACATCTTCACAAGTCGACTTTTCAACAACTTCTTCAACAATGATTTTTCTTTCGTCACAAGTACTAGGTGCTATTGCTAGCCTTGACTCATTTGTCCTTAAGACTGAGACAATTACTACTCCTAAAACGACTCCACACAAAAGACCTGCCAGAAACTTTCTCATTAGAATGATCCAGTGGAATCCTCTGGAACAGGAGTTTTAGTTGATTCGTTTACTGGCTCAAGGATAGCTTCACTTTGTGGAATCGGACTAGAAGATGGCATCGGAACGTCTACACCACCATGCCTTGATAAGACGATACCTTGATCAAGATAACGATTCATGACTGAAAAGGCACAGTAAACTTTTCCATGATCTGAAGCAATATCTTCTTTTTCACCTTCAGCAAAGATCAAGCCGTCGTCTTGGATGAGAGCTTTTAGTCGACTAAGTTCGCCGCAGTAGGATGACTTAGTTCCTTCAACACAAACACCGTCACGTTTAATAACTTCAACAGCACCTGCTCCCTTTTTCATATGGACAGGCTCTCTACAAACATCAATAACCCATTGATCTTTAATAAACTTTAATTTTTCATGGTTAATAGTTATGACACAATGATCTTTGGAAACTTTCAAAATATTTTGTGTTAATCCAAACGGAAAACCTTTGTGACTAATTGTTGTTTCATAACTTGCATCAAGACACTCTAGCTCGGTGTAGCTGTTAGCAAATGCAAATAGCGGAAATACAAAAGCGAAAATACTATACTTGAAGAATTGCATTTTTATCAACCTCAATAATGATGACGGAAGCATCAGTTTTTAAAAAATCTTTATCATTATCTTTTTTAAGCTTAAAGAAGAGTTCAGACATTTTTTCATAAATAGATTTTGGTTCAATTGCCTTAAAGAACTCAAGCCACTTATCATTTTTTGCTAAGTCTGTATCTTCGAGGTTTTTTGCAAATCCAGCTGATCTTATAAGAATTTGCTCACCTCTATTGAGTTTAAACTCTACTTTAGCCTTTTCTACAAAGACTGGATTTAGCTCAAGCTCATTTGGCTCATTAAGCGCTTTTCCATTTTTCCACAAAGTCCCTGCGCCAAAATTAAAGCCTGTCGCTTGCATTGATCTAATATCGAGAGTTAATAAAGTAAGTTCAACTTCACTATTTTGAAACTTTTTCAATTCATAAGATAATGAAGCTATAAAGTTTTCTAGGGATGATTCATTAAAGTTTTTGCTATTTCTTAAGTCTTCAAAATGTCCAAGGATAGCAGAGCTAGCCACATAAGACTTTGAAGAGGCCATTAAGATCAAGACATCTTTTTCAAAGCAGACAGTATCAAAAAACTCTCCACCTGAACTTTCACCTGCAGCAAACTTACTATAAATTGAAACACCTTTTAATTTTTCACTTCTTAAAGGAACAAGCTTTTCGTGTAGTCGTTTTAGACGATGAAGCTCTAAAAGATTTTGTGTCACTAAAGCATTTAGCTTAAGCGACATTTCTTTAATTTCGCCCATTTTACCGACACCATCTCTAGCGAGAAGTGCTGAGCGAAGTACAGGGAGATAAAACTCTGCGTCTCGTGAATAATCAACAAAGGCATGAATTTGCGGTCGATCAAGACACAACTGCCTCATTTGCCAGACCTGACCAGCATCTGAGTTTTGAATATCTCCTAGGAGAATAATTTGTGCCTTGGCCTTACTCAGAGGTAGATCAAGTTGCTCTTGCCATGAGTAATCAACCAACAAGAGTTTGTTTTGATTAAGAAGAGCTGACTCTAAATCATCAGAGGTAGTAGCAAAACGTAGTTCATCTGATGAAATTGGTAATCTTGGCACAATCGCGGATAACCAGCTTTTAAAGCGTGGGTGGCGAC
>CAXBMT010000277.1:0-2733 GCA_963976925.1 uncultured Bdellovibrionales bacterium | reverse complement strand
ATCAATTTAAAGCACAAGAAAAACTTGAAGAAAGTGATCAGCGCGCACCAAACGAATTCGCAAAACACGGAATCGTTCTAAGATACTCAAGACCATTTTTTAAACGTTATTTCACACCCATCGTACAGACGATGAAAAATAAAAAAAGATTTAAAGAGAAGTACAAGCGCCCAATCGCTAGTGGTGGCCTAACTGAAGTTATAACACCAGAAGACTTCTTTGCTTTTAAGCTATTTCTAATTATTGGTTTTCCAATCGTCTTCATGGGAGTGAGATGGTTTCTTGAAGAAACATGGCCTTTATCGATGATACCCGTTCTTGCTGCTCTCGGATTTGTTTATCCGGACATTTGGATTAAAGGCAAAAAGCAAGAAAGACAAAAAGAAGTGGTTCAAAATATGCCATTCGCTGTAGATATGTTGGCTTTATCTGTTGAAGCTGGCCTAGACTTTATCGCCGCTATGACCAAGGTGATTGAAAAGGCAAAGCCAAGTGCACTTACTGAAGAATTTGAAACAGTTATTAGAGAAATTCGAATTGGATCTTCTAGAGCAGAAGCTTTAAGAAATATGTCTTGGAGAGTTGATCTTATTCAAATCTCATCATTCTGTGCGACATTAATTGCAGCCGACTCTGTCGGTGCCTCAATTGGACCTATCTTAAAAGCACTTTCCCAAGAGATTAGACAAAAAAGATCTGCTGATGCTGAAAAAGCTGGTGCAACGGCTGCAACGAAGATCCTTTTTCCAATGTTATTCTTAATTGTCCCCGCGGTATTTCTAATGATTGGTGCTCCTTTGGCCATTCAATCGTTTGTAGGTAATTAGTGAAGAGCTTAGTTATAAAAAACAAAGAATGGGAAATAGCAAAGAATGCGGTTCTCGCCGACACCTTTCTATCAAGAGCGCGAGGCTTAATGTTTAGAAAAGACATGAACGACTTCGACGGCATGATCATTAAGCCATGTAATTCTATTCACACCTTTGGAATGAGATTCTCAATTGATGTAGTCTTTATGAATAATAAGTATGAAGTTGTGAAAGTTTTTGAAAACTTAAAACCATATCGAATGACTAGACCCTACTTTAGTGCAACACAAGTTCTTGAGCTTAAGGCCGGAACCCTAAACGGAAGACTCACAAAAGGTGATCTCTTGGAGGTTTCGTGTATAAACTAGTTGTTATCGGCGGAAAGCTAAGAGGTAAAGAGTATCCATTGGAAGATGGAGAAAATATTCTTGGTAGAGACCCAGAATGTAGTGTTCACTTTCCTGTACAAGGGGTTTCTAAGCAGCATATGTCAATTACTGTTACTGGTGATGTGGCTTATGTGAAAGATCTTGGTTCGAGTAACGGAACATTTCTTAACGGGAAAATTGTTAAAAGAGGAACGGTAAAAAGTGGCGACAAAATTGCTCTGCCAGACTCAATTTTACAAGTCGTTCACGTAAAAGAAAAAAAGAAAGTTGTAAAAAGAAAATCAGCAAAAGAAGTAGATCAAGAACAAGAATTTTACACAGGTGGAAATGCCCCCGATAATCTTCCTGGAAAAATAAAGCACTTATTTAAATATAAAGTAATGTCGATTCTACATGGCATTAATGAAGAGTATGAATGGCGTGTGTTACTTGGAATATTGCTGACAATATTCTCTGTCCTCGCCATCACTCTAACAATTTTCCCTGTCTTACAGGACTCAAAGTCAATTTTACTTTACGAGACCTCAAAAAGAGGTGCCTTCTACGCCGATGTTATCAGCAGAACAAACTCTAGGGCGCTGGAGCAAAAAGAACTTGATAGAGTTGACTCATCATTTTTAGAAAATGAAGATGGTGTGAAGTCTTATGAACTTTTTGATATCGAAGGTCGTATTGTTCGACCAATTGCCCAGCTAAACAAGTATATTAATGATTCATTCTCAGTTGAAGCTTTTGACTGGGCTAAAAAAACGAGAGACGACGGTGGTAGCTCCGTTCTAAGAAAGCTGTTAGCCGACGGAGAGATTGGTATTGGCAAAAAAATCATGGCCTACGATACCAGAGTCGGTAAACTCATTTCGGTTGGTGTCATTGCAATTAGGTTTAAGCCAAAGTCACTCGCTGTAGAAGCAACTAAAAGTTCTAAAGCCTATTTAGAGTCACTAACAACAACTGGATTAGTTGCAATCTTCTTCTTTAGTTTTGTGTACTACCTGACAATTAGACCGCTTGAAGAGATGCGCTTTCAGATTGAAGAGGCTATGCGTGGCAAAAGAAAAGGTCTTGAGTCTAGCTATTTGATGGAAGAATTGAATCCACTTCGAAATAGTATTAATAGCTTGCTGCAAAGAATTCGAGAATTAAATAAAGAAGAAGATACTGAGTTCGAGGATATCGAAAGTGATGAAGGATATGTTTCATCACTTGGAGAGTTTATGCGTGGAGGAGGTGTTCCTGCCATGGTAATGGACTCACAAAAAAATGTCTCAAGGATTAATACAGAAGCAGAAGATTTGACAGGGATTCGAGAAAGTACGGCCCAAAATATGAGCTTACTTGATGTCTCTAGAGAAAAAGGGTTTGCAGCAACAGTAATTGAGTTGTGTGATAACTCTGCAAACAATAGCGGTACGAATCAATCTGGTGAATATGAACTTGGTGGAGTTCCCTATGAAGTCCACGTTGTTTCACTTCTTGGAAAAGACGGATTTGCTAAAGCTATTAATACTATTTCGAAGTGGATAAAATTCTTCCAT
>CAXBMT010000276.1:0-2735 GCA_963976925.1 uncultured Bdellovibrionales bacterium | reverse complement strand
CAAAGCCTAGTTCACGAGATCGTATTTGGGATGAGTTTGATTCCTTCTTTCCAGGATTTCTCCAAGCGCCACATGACCCAATAAAATCTTCAACTAGTTCAAGTCGTAATATGTTTAAAGTTTATGACAACGGAAAAATTGATCATCTTTTTGCTTCAAAAGAATTAGTTCCATCGAAGGGCAAAGTTATTTTCGATCAATTGATGAATATAGATGGTTTATCGCTTCATCTTTCTGATCACTTTGGCTGGGAAACGACTTTTTCATTTTAATTGAGATCTTCTTTTTTGTGATAATCCCTCAAGAAGCGTTCCAAAGATTGCAAACTTGATGAAATTAATAATTCCACCACCAAAAGCACCATCAGTCATTTTACTAAAGAGTTGATACTTCTTTTTCGAATATGGAAACCAATTCGCTTCAATCTTTTTAGAGTCATTATCAATCAAGATAGATTTCATATTACAGAATGTTCTTAAGCCGTGAACGCCTTTATATCTTCCAATTCCACTTTGCTTTTGACCACCAAAAGGTAGGTAGTGATTTCCTTCGGTAAGCATAACATTATTAATAGATACATTCCCTACATCTAGTCCACGAGCAACTCTGTCACATCTTTTTTGATCATGACTCCATACACTCGCTGATAATCCGTATATTGATTGGTTTGCTCTAGAAACAACTTCACTTTCATCTCTAAAGCTCATAATAGGTATAATGGGCCCGAAAGTTTCTTCATGGGCAATAAGCATGTCATCGGTAACATTAGTCAGAACTAACGCTGGTATAAGCTCACTTTGTTTATCCCATTCTTGCCCATGAAGGAGAGTGGCTCCTTTATTGATTGCGTCTTCTAAGTGTGTCTTAACGATTTCAAGCTGAGCCTTTGTTGTCATACCACCAAAGTCACTATCGCCATCATAGTCTCTTGATTGCTTTAACTCGCTAACAATAGCAGAAATCTCTTTGGTAAAGTCCTCAAGAATGAGATCTTGTACATAAACTCTTTCAACTGAAGTACATGATTGACCACAGTTAGTTAATGCTCCCCAAACAACTCCACTCGCTGCTCTTTTGATATTGGCATCTGAGAAGACGATAGAAGGATCTTTGCCTCCTAATTCAAGTTCTACAGGGATAAGTTGATTAGATGCTTGGGCCATGATCTTCTTTCCTGTCGAGACAGATCCAGTGAAGAAGATTTTATCTGGTCTTTGTTCAATCAGCTCACTGCCAATTTTCCCATCACCATAAACAACTTGCGCCCAACCGTCCTTCATTCCAACTCTTGCAAATAGATCCTCGACTAAGCCTGTTAACGGCGTAAACTCAGATGGTTTATAAATACTTGCATTGCCACTTACAAAAGCTGCCATAATGGGAACGATTGCCTGATAAAAAGGGTAGTTCCACGGCGAAATAATAAGAATAGTTCCAAGCGGTTGATAAAAGATTCGTGATTTTTTCCCAAGCAGGGCTATAGGTGTTTTTATTTTTTCGTCTGCAAGAGCCTTAATACTCTCTTTTTTAAGAAAGCTTAGATGGTCTAAGACTCCAAAAATTTCTGAAACCAAAGCGTCTGACTTTGATTTTTGAGTGTCATCTTGAATTCGCTCAATAATAATCTCTTTTTCTCTAAGAATAAGATCTTTTAAAGCACTGACGTATTTCAGTCTTTGCGTAACAGTTAAGTTAGATATTTCTCTTTGAGCTTCTTTAGAAACTTTGAATATTTGAGCTGGAGTTAGTTTAGCATTTTCGGTCATGTCGTTTCCTTTTGGATTATAACTAGGAGTTTGAGCATCCCAGCCAATAATCCTATGAATTCTGTTTCCGTTTTTTTCAGTATCTTTAATGCCTGAGTAATATAGAGTAAAAATGATGCCCTTAAGGCCAAGCTTGATGAGTCTAAGTGTCGTTCCAATAAAATGCGGAGTGCTTGCGTGATATTCGCTTATTTGTAAGATTAAGCGGATGAAAACTTTTGGAGTGAATTTGAAGATAGACATTAGAAGTTTTAAACCTTCAAGGTCCTCTTCTTCCATATAATCAAGCATACGATCTATTTCTAAAACAAATTCGGTCTCAGAAAACTTAGGTAGGTGCCTATCACCTGGGATGACAACGTCGCCAAGTTTTATTAAGCCCAATAATTGCTTTTTATTAAAATGCTTTGAGCATGTATCTAGTGCAAGTTCGGGTTTCAATTTGTACTCGCTTGATCAATCATTTTGCTAGCAGCTTTAAGACTTAATGCCATAATCGTTAGAGAAGGGTTTATACCTGGGGCATTTGGAAAGATACTTGAGTCAGCGCAAAGTATATTCGGATAGTCATGTAGTTCAAAGTTTGGATTAACAACACTGGTTGATGAATCCTGGCCTATTGCCATCCCTCCCATCAGATGTAATCCAATGCTTAGCTCGCCATTGATAACCTTAGTTGCTCCAGTCGAGTTAAATATTTGATGAACTACTTTTTCGCCATTTTTATAGCTTTGATAATCGACGCCTTTAACTTCCTTAATGACTTTGACTCTGCCACTTGAAGTAAGTTTAATTTCACCAGGTATCTGATCCCTAACGGCTACTTCAACACAAGCATAGTGTCGAAGCTTTTTCATACTCATCATATGCTTTTTGCCCATTCCTGGAAGTAGCATGGCCAAACCAACTGGTGGAGCAAAGACATTCTCAAGTTTAAAATGATTAATTCTAAAATGAGGCTCATCTGAC
>CAXBMT010000275.1:0-2750 GCA_963976925.1 uncultured Bdellovibrionales bacterium | reverse complement strand
AATAAAGTCTCTAGTCCTAGAGTCTTGTGCTGTCTTATATAGACCATCTAAATTACCAACTAACCAAGGGATGTCTTCCTCTGGTATTGAAGATGTCGATATGAGCTTAGACAGTTCGTAAGCTGCAACCCAACGGTTGCCGAAGGTTTTAGAGTGAAGCTCTCTTACCAAGTCTTTATATGATCTATCGCTAGACAACATTTTTGTCACACCAAAGATTATTAGTGCGCCAACTAAAATAATCGCTATCGGAACTACGAGGCTTCCAATAATAGGATTTTCAAGAATTTTCTTTTTTCCTGGTGAACCGGATTCCATAAGGTACCAAATTTAGCGAGCTTCCCAATTAAGGGGCGATGTTTTATGTTGCACTTGCTTATTTATCAGACGTGTAGAGTATCGGCCACTAAAACCGACCTAAACAATAAAGCGACAAGCTAGGACCAGACGACATGGCATATTTATTAAGAGGATTGATCCTCCTTATGGTAATCGGAATGATTTTAACTATTTCAACCGCACTCGGTTTAGTTGAGCTGCCGATGGGGCATATTCAAATTTCGATTCCAGCATTTATTTATACAATCTTTGCACAAGCTTTCGTCATGTTTTATTTCATTGGTGTCGCTCGCTTAGTGGAGAATGTTTATAGAATTTTACAAGGCGGAGGGGCTAACCTTAAAGAGCTTTTTGATAATCCACCAGACAATCTTGAGCCGTATATAACTCGAGTTGGAAGGTTTCATTACGATGCTCAGCTCTGTAAAAGACAAACTGTTCCATGGAGTATCCTCATGCTTGTTTTAGGAATGGTTGCTTTTTTACTAGGTGGAGCACACGATACGGGACTAGTATCAAAAAATGTTCACGCCGGCGTTGTTTATGGTTTTACTATCGCAATGCTAATCGGTTTTGTTAGACAGTGGTTTTACTTGTCTAAAGCTCACTTACTACTCAGAAAAATCAAAACTCTTTTTGAGATCCCTGACGGACAAATGTAATTAGTTAGATAGTTTATTTTAAAATTACAGTGACTTCACCCAAATAAAAACTTTGTTTTTTCCTGGTGGATTTCCGCGACCTCTAGTTCTACTTTCATAGAGAACAGCTTCATCAATTTGCATGACCTGAGCCAAAAATTCTTTTAAGTGGATACGAGGAACAAAGATATTATAATAAACTCCACCAGGAACTGGTGTTCCTGGTTTCACGTTATCAACCTTAGTAACTCCATAAGTTGTGAGAAGACCATCAAGTCTTGATCTAGAGTTTATAGTATCTTCTGACTTCATCATGACTCTAAAGACAGTGGTATTACCGTAACTACTGTCGCGATAACCAGTTCGTCTTTCTTCTTCATAGCCAGAAGTTTCTTGATCGGCAGTATTAAAGTCTCTAGGAATAGAGTCAAGAGATGAGAGTTGAACTTCAGACTCAGTATCAAAGCGCTCTTCTTCTTCAAAGCCTGGAAACTGCGGAGCTCCCTCGACGACGTTATCAATATCGTCGACATCAAGATCAACTTCTTTTAACTCTTTTGGATCAACAGATTTAAAGGTAAGGGTTCTGTCTAGCCACTTAAACTGAGGCTCATAGACTGCAATTTTATCAACAAGGTAGTTCTCGTATATTTTATTTCCTTGTTGAATGACGTAAACAAGAGCTGTTCCGATAACAAGTAAAATTAAAACTTCTTTGGCGAAGCGAACTTGTTTCTCAAGACTGGCATTAAGTTTAATTTTTTTGAAATCAAATTCTGGGTGAAAAAAGTCGACTTCCATTTTTCGAAGAAATCTTCCCCATTCTTCGTATAGAGTTACTTCCATTTTTGGCATAACATCATCTTCGTGACTGCCACTAATTAACTCTGGAAGATTTAACCTGTCTTTCAATGTTTCAAAGTCTAAATGCAAACCCTTAGAAGTTGCATTGGTTATTTGAAAAATTTGAGAGAGTTCATCGTCATGACCAGGAAAAGCTTCAGTGAAGAAGTTACGTAGTATTGCTGAAATATCAGAAATACTAAGACCTGTTTCTCTTGAAAGAGTTAAGATATCTGTCTTTCTGAAAATGAAAGTAAAGCAAATAAGCTTTTCAAACATCCAATTAAACCACGCCTGTAGAGGCCCAATCACGCACTGATCGTGAGCGTAATTAAACCTATCGACGAGTTGTCTTAAAGATAAACCTTCCACATAAAAACAGGCCCAAAACTTTTCAAAGTCATCTCTGAATTTTCCCTGCCATGTTAGACCATCAATATCTAAAGCAATCCACTCTTTGAAACGTTCAAATTCAATTTTTTCGTAGTGAATATGGGAGACAGGGTTATTCATTAAGTTACACGCTCTCAAGTAGGACTGCGATTCCTTGGCCACCGCCAATACAGGCTGATGCTATTCCACGCTTAAGTCCTTTGGCTTTTAATTGTCTCGCAAGTGTAAGACTAATTCTAGTACCAGATGCTCCAAGTGGGTGACCTAAAGCAATTGCCCCACCCCAAATATTAAGTTTTGATTGATCAAGCTCTAGCTCTTTTACACAGGCTAAAGTTTGGCTAGCAAAAGCCTCATTAATTTCAACTAGATCTAAATCTTTAACAGTTAGGCCTTGCTTAGTGAGAATTTTTTTAATGGAAGGAACTGGTCCAATTCCCATAATTGAAGGGTCAACTCCAACAACTGCTCCAGTTAAAGTTGAAGTCAGCTGTCCGATCGAAGATTTGAATGGGGGCCCGCCACTTTCCATCG
>CAXBMT010000274.1:0-2804 GCA_963976925.1 uncultured Bdellovibrionales bacterium | reverse complement strand
CCTCAGCCGCGCTCGCTGGTTTGCTCGAGAGACGAGGTGTTAAGGTCAGCATGCTCAAGATGGATCCGTATATTAACGTTGATCCAGGCACAATGAGTCCGACTCAGCATGGAGAAGTTTTTGTCACCGATGATGGAGCAGAGACAGATCTAGACCTTGGTCACTATGAAAGGTTCACTTCATTAACACTTTCAAGAAAAAGTAACTTCACCACCGGACAAGTTTATCTTCAAGTGATTGAAAATGAGCGTGAAGGAAAATATTTAGGAAAGACGGTTCAAGTCGTTCCCCATGTCACTAATGAAATCAAAAGAAGAATTCATCTTGCAGCTGAAGACTCAGATCTATTGATTGGAGAGATCGGTGGAACAGTTGGTGACATCGAGTCTCTGCCTTTTTTAGAAGCCATTCGTCAGATGGCAGGGGATGAAGGTTTTGAAAACGTTCTTTTCGTCCATTTAGTTCTACTTCCTTATATTGCAGCGGCGGGTGAGCTTAAATCAAAGCCGGCCCAACACTCAGTTAAAGAGCTTCGCTCAATCGGTCTTTACCCAAATATTATTTTGTGTCGTTCTGATCGTGAAATTGAAACTTCGGTGCTGGAAAAATTATCACTCTTTTGTAACGTACCAAAAGACAATGTCTTTAGCTCGATTGATCAGGACTCAATTTATAAAGTTCCTCTGAATTTTCATAGCCAAGGCTTTGATGAAAGAATTTGTGAACTTCTGGGAATGTGGACAGCAAAGCCAGATCTTAAAGAGATGGAAAAAGTTGTATTCAACTTTGAAAATCCTCTTCGTGAAGTTCGAATCGGGATTGTTGGAAAATACACCGAACTCATCGAATCTTATAAATCCCTTGATGAAGCCCTTCAGCATGCGGCCGTGGCTAATCAGCTAAAGCTGGCTCCGGTTTATATTGATGCAGAAGATTTAGAAAAAGGTGATTACTCTTCGATTGAAAATGTTGATGGCGTCTTAGTTCCTGGTGGCTTTGGTGAGCGAGCGACTGAAGGAAAAATTAAGGCCATTCAATACGCTAGAGAAAAAAATGTACCTTTCTTTGGTATTTGTCTTGGTATGCAACTGGCCATGATTGAGTTCACACGAAATGTGGTTGGTTTAAAAGATGCTACTTCTGAAGAGTTTAGTGAGAATGGATCACCAATTATTCACTATATGGTTGGACAAACAAAAGATGGATCTAAAGGCGGGTCCATGCGCCTTGGTGCTTATGACTGTGATCTTTTGAAAGGATCACATGCGCATAAGATTTATGGCGCCAATAAAATCTCTGAGCGCCATCGTCATCGTCTTGAAGTTAATAATGCTTACGTCGATAAAATCAAAGACGCCGGTATGATGATTAGTGGGGTTAACCCTCAGTTGAACTTAGTCGAAGTGATAGAGCTTCCAGATCATCCAAGCTTTATCGCTTGTCAGTATCACCCTGAGTTTAAAAGCCGTCCGTATGCCCCACATCCTTTATTTAATAATTTTATCATCAAATCAGATGAGCAACGCCGAGATTCAAAATGAAAGAAAAATTAGAATTTTTTATAGGTCCTTGTGTGCTTGAAAGTGAAGGGCTGGCAATGGATATTGCTGGACGATTGATGGAAGACTTAAAGCCTTTTCAAGATCGTATTCAACTAACGTTCAAGGGAAGTTTTGATAAGGCCAATCGTAGCTCTTTTGATAGTTATCGTGGGCCTGGACTTGAGTCTGGTCTTAAAATTCTAGAAAATGTTAAAAAGAAGTATGGCCTTCCGACTGTGACGGACTTTCATTTACCGGATCAGGCAGATGCAGTAGCAAGTGTGGTCGATACACTTCAAGTCCCTGCTTTTTTATGTCGTCAAACCGATATGGTTTGTTCCGGTGCTAAAGCTGTTGCCAAGCACGGCGGTCGATTAAAAGTTAAGAAGGGACAGTTCTTATCTCCAGAAGAAACTAAAAATATTGTCGATAAAGTAGCGCCTTTTTTATCTGTAGATAAAATTCTTCTAACAGAAAGAGGATCAAGCTTTGGCTATAATAATCTCGTGGTTGATATGGCTTCTTTTCAAATTATGAAAAGCTTTGGTGCTAAAACAATTCACGATGCAACACACTGTGTGCAGCGACCTGGTGGGCTAGGTAAAGCCACTGGTGGAAAGCGAGATCAAATTCTTGTGTTAGCAAGAGCAGCGATTGCAGCTGGGGCACAGGGGATCTTTATGGAAACTCACCCAACACCTGAAAAAGCCTTGTCCGATTCGGCAACAGCTCTGCCACTCGATCAGGTTGCGACTATTGTAGAGAGTTTATTGAAAATTTACGAGGTAGTTTAATGCGTGATCTTAGAGAGCTTTCTAAAAAATACGAAGAGAAGCTAAAGAAAATAAAATGTTTAGCTTTTGATATCGATGGTATTTTAACCAATGGCCAAGTCGCTTGGGATGGTGAAGAAATTGGTTGGAATCGCGCAACCAATACTGCCGATGGATTTATGCTGAGATACCTTATGACGGCCGGCTTTACTGTAGGAGTCATTACAGGTGGAGACAGTTTGTCTGTACATAAACGTTTTGGTGAAAACCTTGGCTTAAACTTTGTTTATTATGGAAGTGATGACAAGCGAGCGCACTTTCAAAAAGTTTTAGACCTCGGCTTTAAAAAAGAAGAAGTTCTCTTTATGGGGGATGAGTTTATTGATTTAGCGATCTTGGAGGTTGCTGGTTTTTCGGCCACAGTTCCAGAAGCTAGTATTGAGATAAGAGAAGCCGTTGACTACGTAACTGAAAGACATGGCGGTATGGG
>CAXBMT010000273.1:0-2811 GCA_963976925.1 uncultured Bdellovibrionales bacterium | reverse complement strand
TTTGTGTCAACTTTCATGCTTCCTTCAAACAGTCCTGCAAGGCTTGATTTAGGAAGGGTGAAGTTCTCATAGTACCAAAGTGTTTTATCTTTAAATTTCACAAAATCACTTTGACCAATAACCTTTTGTGCCACTGAAGACTCAACGACATACCAAGAAATTTGGAAATGATCCTGGCCAAGTTTCTTTATCGTATGTCCATGTAAGTAGACAGCATTAGGGATTGGCCAAGGCAGATTCATTTCATAGGAGACATCAATATTATTTGAACCATCACCATTCGTGATTTTTGATTTAATCAGGTTCGGAATATAGTCTTTTTGTCTTTCAAAATCGGCAAAAAAAGCAGCAAAGCTCTCAGTATCAGCATCAATGACTCTGTAGATTTTAAGCCTAGGCCAAGGCGCATCTTTTACTTTCTCTTCAAGCATGACTGTCTCGCCCTTAAACAGCTTCTCCTTTTGATCTCTATCTAGATTAGACAGATTCACGCTGGCTTGGGCACAAGTCATTGAACATAGGAGTATCAGTAAAAATAAACGCATGATGTATCATAGACAGCCTTTAATATAATGTCAGTTTGATTGACGAAAAAGCTTCGTACGCGTATGTTGAGGCGCGTAAGCAAGAGGTCACCGTGAAGCATACTGATTCAATTAGAATCTTCAAAAATCCAATATTAGAATCGATGACACATGTTCATCCAAGTATTCCACTTGTCATTTGGTTGCCGATCGCGGTTTATGCATCTTACTTAGCTTTTGAAGTGAATAACTTAAGTCTTATGAGCTTTGCTCTTTGGGGCAGTCTTGGTTTACTTGTTTGGACTCTAACCGAATACGTTTTGCATCGCTATGTTTTTCACTGGAACCCAAGCCATGCCTGGGGCAAGCGTTTTGTTTTTCTTTTTCATGGTCTTCATCATGATGACCCAAACGATCCAACTCGCCTTGTAATGCCACCGGTCCCGGCTCTTCTCATCATGTTCTTGCTTTGGAAATTCTTTAGTCTTTTCATTGCTGCTGAAGGCTTAAATGCTTTTATGGCATTCTTCATTATTGGTTACCTCGTTTATGACTATATTCATTTTGCTACTCACCATTTTAAAATGACTTCAAAGGTTGGACGCTATTTAAAAAAGTGGCATATCCGTCATCATTTTGCGCACGAAAAAGCTCGCTACGGTGTTTCTTCTCCACTATGGGACTATATTTTTAGAACCACTCACGGACCTAAAGAAGATCATGCTTAAGGTTTTTGTCTGCGCTATCGTATTTTTAAGTCTTTCTGCTCAAGGGCAAGAACCAAATAGGCACCTGTTAGCTTTAAAAGAATCATTCTCACTTTTATTCCATGGCTCTTATAAACAGTTTAGTGAAATTAACAATCTCGGTTACGCAGCCGCTTCAGTGCCCTCGTTGATTGTTGCCTTTGATGAAGATGATCGTCTGGCCGAGCATTACCGTGGTAAAAAAGTTGATAAGACTATTGATCTTATTGGAGATCTTGGTGTTGTTCTCAATCAGCCACTATTTCCAGCCGCCATATACTTTCTAGGTGATTATAAGAAAAACTCTCATACGACTCAGTTTGCGAAAGAACTTTTTGCTGCCACTTACTTGGCCCTGGCAGAGTCTGGCTTAATGAGCTTTATTCAAGTTCATGAACGACCTTCAAAAAGTGAACTATCATTTTGGGAGAAGTCTTTTCGTGGAGATTCTTCTTTTCCCTCAGGTCACGTAATTCCTTATCAGGTTCTCTTTTTTAAAACCTTGCAGTTTTATGGCCCAGCTTGGTCGGTGATTCCATTAGGCTTATCCGTCATTGCTTCTATGCAAAGAGTTCATGATCGAAAGCACTACCTTTCAGATGTCGTCGGATCTTTTTTCTTATCAGCTTTTGCTAGTGAAGGGGTCAGAGCGGCAGCTAATTATTCAGGCAATGACGAATTTTATCAGCGCTATTTTGAGAGAAAAAATATTCAAATTGGAATTCTTCGTTACCGTGAAGCTATTGGGCCGATGCTTTCGTATTCTTATTAAAGCCAGTTTCTATCTTGATAATCTTTAAGCGTACTTTCCACCGTGCGCTTAATATCCCACTCATATTTAAAGTTTTCACTTTGAGATTTAGTAGAGTCACAAACCCAAGCTGCTGGTAATAATTCATGAAGCTTGTCTGCCGTAAGTCTGGCTTGAGTTAGGTTCATTTCACCTAAGCGCTGTACTGTCATTGAAGCAATTTTTAAGAGAGGCTTTGGAATCGTTATAGTTAGAAAGCCCTTTTTTAATTCCAGCCCAATAGCTGCAATAAGTTCAGCGAATGAAATAGACTTAGGGTATGCACAATAGAAGACTCCATTGAGCTTTTTCTCAACTGCATTATTAATAAATGCAACCAAGTCAAAGACACATACATATGAGTATTGTTTGTTCTCAGGTTTTGCTCCTGGTGAAACAACAAAACCAGACTTAACCATTTTAAAAATATCTAAAACAGCAGGATCTCTTGGACCTATAACCATAGGTGGTCGAATGGCGCATTTATTCCAATCTGTCGGAGCTTGGGCCAAGTATTCTTCGGCCTTAAGCTTTGATCTACCGTATTCGCTAACTGCATCACTTGCGTCTTCAGTTGCAGGCTTATTAGCCGTTGCTGGGCCTCCGGCCGCTTGAGACGAGATAAGTATAAAGGAGAGGCTTTTATACTTTTTAAGGGCATTTACTTTAATTTCTGACATATTTAATTCCTATCATATTTTCCTAAACTACGAAAGTTCCTGTTCCTGTAAATGTATGAATCGTATCCGAT
>CAXBMT010000272.1:0-2814 GCA_963976925.1 uncultured Bdellovibrionales bacterium | reverse complement strand
GACCAGCGCGAGCAGAGTATCTTTCAAACCAATCGCGGCCACGACTGACAAAGTAATTAATCCATTTTTTTACCGGCTCGTTATAAACAACCGGAATATCAAAATAATAATTTTCTAAATTTAAATGCTCAGCTCCATACAGATAATAAGTCTTTCTATAGTGAGCACTAGGATCTTCAATTTTAGATGAGCCAATAAGCCTTGATTCTTTAGCGTGAATTTCATTAGCTCTTTGAGCTTTGATCGCGACTTCAGTTGCTTTAACAATTTCCACCGATTTATCATCAGTACTTTGATGCGCACAAGATGCTAGCAGTAATATTGAAAAGGAAAATAATGATAAATTCTTGATCATGCAGGCTGATCCTTTATTAAAAACTTTGAGAGATATTTAGATATCTCTATATCTATCGGACATTCTCCCAGAATGCTAAACCCGGGTCAACTAGAAGGTTATTTGCCTAAAACCGTGGGCATTAGTCGGATAAGTAACTAATTTATGTTTCGTCAGTTTTGATTTTTTCGAAGGTTTGACCTTTCATCATAGAGTCAACAACGATTGTTCCCACACAGTCTCCAAAAACGTTAACTGTTGTTCTGAACATATCCAAGAATCTATCAACGGCTAATATCAGACCAATCCCTTCAAGTGGTAAACCAACCGCACCTAAAACAATCGACATGGTGATTAAGCCCGCTCCTGGAATCGCTGCTGCACCAATTGCTGCCAAAGAAGCTGTCATAAAGATAATGACCTGCTGACCAATACTTAAATCAATACCGTAGGCTTGTGCGATAAAGATGGCTGCTACTGATTCATATAGAGCCGTTCCATCCATATTAATGGTTGCACCTAATGGAAGAACAAATTTAGCCGTGTCTTTACTAACTCCAATATTATCTTCAACAGCTGCCATCGTAAGTGGCAGTGTCGCCGCCGATGATGAAGTTGAAAACGCTGTAATTAGTGGTGTAGCTAAACCTTTAAGAATAAACATTGGCGACTTTTTTGAACGCACACTAGCTATTACCATAAGGAAAATTGCATGACAGCCAAGTCCTAAGACTACTGCTAGAATATATTTTGAAAGAGAGACGATGGCATCAAAGCCAGATCTCGACATCACATCAACCATCAAGACAAAGATACCAACTGGTGCAAGTTTCATTACCCAATGAGTAAGAGTTAATGACATATGCTCTAAGCTTCTCATCCCTTCAACAACTGCACTTGAACGTTTTGGATAATAAAGAGCAACAACGCCAAAGAATATTGCAAAAAGAATAATTTGAAGGACATTACTTTCAGCTAGAGCACCAACTGGATTAGTTGGAATGGCATCAACAAGAACACCAATAATTGTTTGGAATAAGCCTTTTTGTTCACTCACTCGTTGCGCCATTGAAGAATCAAGATTCTGTAGTCCAGCTGAACCAAGATCAGCACCAACACCTGGTTGAATGATATTCACCATCACAAGACCAATTAAAACTGCAATAACTGTTGTTAAAAAATAGTAACCAACAGCTTTTCTTCCCATAGCACCTAAAGCTTCTGGTGTTCCAAGGTTAATCATCGACATAAAGATAGAAGAGAAGACAAGTGGAACAATGACCATTTTAAGAAGTCTAATAAAGACGTCGGCCAAAGGCTTAATGTAAGCCACATATTGGGCAGAGCCGGAGAAGTAGAGGCCTAAACCTATGGCCAGACCTGCGATCATGGCAATTCCGATAAGTTTTGCTTCTTTTTTTGAAGATTCCTGCATTTATCTACTCCGTGCTACAATCCTTACTATGGATCAATCAACTGCATACTTTTTAATACAGCTCTTGATCGTTTTAGTAGTAACGATGTTTGTTCAAACGTTAAGTGGCGTGCAACTATATTATTAGAAGCAATCAAATCATGCAAAAAACAATCTTTCTCGTATTTCTTGCCTCAATTTCGCTAAACTGTTTTAGTAAGGTAGATCCAGCAAACTATAATTTCGAACTAAAAAGCTTGGATGTTTTTTTTCCAGGAAAAGAAGTAAAGCCTGCTGGAGATTCAAAAGAAATTGATAGAGACGGGGACAGTATTCAATCTAGGTTTGAAGTTAAGCATCTGCGTTATGTTTTTCCAGTTCTCACTCAATCAAAAGATGGAAAGTTTTTAGACTTTATGGCCAGACTTCCTCAGTACTTTTCCCATGATCTTTTTCATCAAGCATTAATTAACAAACTTGGAAAACAAGACACCTACCTAAATAAAGATGGAACGGCAGTTTATCAGTGGAAAAATAAAGACGGTCTTCGTCATATCTATGCAGGCGCCTGCACGATTACGTGCTTTCCAATTTATTATGCTGTTTATCCCGAAGGCGCAGAAAAAAAAGATCCCAAGCCGATGCTAATTCGTTTTCTTAAGCTTGAGGCGAAAGAATAACCTCACGCCCCTTTTTACTTGCAAAGTATGCCCAAGCAATTCCACCAAAGATCATGATCAAACAAAGAATCTGACCCATCGTGGTAGTTCCACCGAAATAATAACCAAGCTGGCTATCGGCTTCACGAAAAAACTCTACGATATACCTAAAGCAGCCATAGCCAATTAGAAAGACAGCAGAGATTACGCCGTGACGTTTAACTTTTGGATAGATCGCCCAAAGAATGATGCTTAAAACAAGCCCCTCTAAAACTCCCTCATAAAGCTGAGAGGGATGACGCGGGTAAGGACCACCGGCAGGAAAAATCATACCAACAGGAGCATCAGTCACTCGGCCATAAAGCTCGCCATTAATGAAATTTCCCATGCGGCCAAAAAACAAGCCT
>CAXBMT010000271.1:0-2899 GCA_963976925.1 uncultured Bdellovibrionales bacterium | reverse complement strand
AGCCAGTCTTTACCAATGGCATGTGGTGGAAGCTCAACTTCCAATTCGTCTACTTCACGAATTAAGTGAGCAATATAAGTATTACTATTAGGTCCAGGCCAGACTCTATAGTCATTGGCATATCTATAATCTGGAATTATCTCTTTCATTTTTTTGATGGCCGCATCAGCTTTGTCACCGCGAATTTCATAAATTAATTTTGGCTCAGCTCCGTACCACTTTCGATCAGGTAGATCCTGCATCATCACAACAGCAGGTAAGCCTCTTCTTGTTCTCCAGCCAACGACCTGAGTTACAGTGTAGGCTGAGTCATTTTTAGATTTCCAAGAAATCCATGGATGTACTGCAAAGGCACCACGCCAACTAAAAGCTCGAGCAACGAAGACTTGAACAATAGACTCTTTTAGTTCTTCGGGCTTGGGGGAAATGTTAGCGCTTTCTTTCGAAGCGGTACGCCAGTTACTAGCACAGCTAGTTAAGATCAATAGAATTGGGATAAAAATGAAAGACTTCATCTCAAGATAGTAGCTGAAATGAAGTCTTAAATATACCGTGTCTAGAAAGAATTAACCTAGTATTGAGACTAATTAACTTTATTCTTCCAAGTTTTAATTCTTGTATGGGCTTCCTCTGAGAACTTAGCATCTGGATAGACCGCATAGTTCCAGTCAGTAGGACCTTTCTTAATTATTCTGGAATTCGTCGCTTTATACTTCGTATTGTAGACATCCATAAGCTTATCGATAAAGCGTTGCTCTAAGTCCTCGCTTTTTGCAATCATATCTTCAAAGTAAGTTACACGATGACTAATACCCATCGATTCAATCTTACGAATCAGTCTCTTTACATTACCTTGAAGTAGGAGAGCCGCCGCTGCGAGGTACATTGTTTCAGAGCCTGCAACTGAAAGCTGGCGTTTAGCTTGATTACCAACTCTTGCTGCCGATGTAAGTCCAAACAATCTATCGACTATGTTTTGATCCTGTTCAACAACTTGAGCAAGAGCATCGTATCGACCTGCAATATTAACGAGTCGTGGATACAACGCCATCTTTGTAATATCTGTTGCATAAAATGCACGATCAAACAATTCAAGACGATTGAGTTTCTCTACTAAAACTTCAGCATTACGTTCTTGTAAGTAAGGAGCAAATAGCTTCATTGATTCATCCATAACCCAAGCGAGCTCAGCTTTATCAACAGCTGCCAGGTTACCAATCGTTTGTAGATCGACTCCCATGCGCTGAGTTTGACGATCGAGTGTAAGGCCTAGTGCTTTACCGTTATGGCTATGTCCTTGGAGTAGTTTTACGTCAAAGGCAACACCCATCATATGTGGATTAAGCTGAATTAAAAGCTCTTCTTCATGAACAAGCACTTTGGCGTACATATTTAAGTGCATACCACCTAAAACAGTATTTCCGTTCTTATCAGCATCACTTTCATTAAGATATCCAGCAGCAAACTTTAATAAAACTTTTTTAAGCTTTCTTGCAATACTTGATGATCCAAAGTTAAGTCCACCGATAAGGTTAACTGCACGATCTAAAACTGAAAGGTCACCATTGGCATTTGCTTTAACTGAACGAAGATCAAAGCGTAGAAGTTCATCACCAAGGAAGACTTCATTAGCAGAAAGCTTGATTCCATCTTTATATTTACTAACAGGTTCAACTGACAGGGCCATCTCTGCTGAAAGAGATAAAGTTTTTCTATCAATTGGCCAAGTATCACCAAACCATCTTGATGGATTATACCAAGAGCGTTTAGACTTTTTAACATGAGTTAGAGTGATGTTTACTCCAAGAACTCCATCTCTTACAACACTAAGCCCAATATCTCTTACGAGATAGCTTTCAAACTCTTCATCAATTTTAAGTTTGTCTTCTACAACTTTATTTTGATTAGAAGCTGCATCAGATAAAATCTTATTTGTTAACTTCTCAAAGCTTTTAAGGTCAATTTCTATTCCTAGATCTCTTGGAGCTCTAGACTTGGTCTCATCAATACCAACGAAGTTCTGTCCATCAGTATATTCTGCGCGTGAAAAGAGGCTTCTCACATAAGCTTGTGAACGTTTTCCAAAACCAAGACTTAAGTCAAGAAAAGTATTATTAAGTTTTTTGTCATAAACAGCTTCAATATTCCAAACTTGAACATTATTTTCTGTTGCGACAATAGTTTCTGAAACAACTCTTGGATCAAGTTTAAGCATGAGTAGATCACTTTGTGGATCATGCTTAACAAGATTTTTAAAGAGTAACTCAGCCTTGCCAGCTACGTACTCACGACCTGCAACAAGGAATGGATTTTTATCAATATCAATTCTGGCAACATCAACAAGTGATTTTAGAATTTGCTCAGGAGTATCTCCAATTCTTGAGTTTGCATAGATTTGACTTTGCCCTTGGATATTCGTCATAACACGTTGATGAGCATTCTCAACCTCAACAGCAGGTGCATCATCTGTTGGCTGATCAATTAATGTCGTAATAAGAGTTTGCGCGACGGCCATCTTTATATAGTTCGCAAGTTGAGCTCCATGAGAATTTGAATGATCCATCCATATTCTTTGAGAACCTTCAAATAATGAAATCTTATCCAGATCAAGCCCAAGCCAGCTGTTATCAAGCATATGAAGTCGGATCGTCGCTTCAAATGGAACTCCGGCGCCCCATGTTTTTTCATCGGCTCTCATTCTTTCATTCGGCCACTCAATATCTTCACCTTCAAGACCGATCGCCATTAAAACATTAATATCAATATTCATTCTTCCGCGAATAACTAATCCAGGAACTTGGGGTGCGATAACCAAATGAATATCAGAAAATAGCTTTTCCCCTTCAAAATCAACATCTCTAAAGAATCTAACAGCTTGGTTTAGCGCATCTTGAGAAAT
>CAXBMT010000270.1:0-2921 GCA_963976925.1 uncultured Bdellovibrionales bacterium | reverse complement strand
CTAGGGCGTAGAGGAGCTTACAAGGAGCACCTTGAATGAAAGCGTTACAGTCACAGCGAATACGAATCGTCTCAACCTTGCCTTCTTCTTCGATCAAACTAAAGCGCGTGATATTAGTTGAAGTTGATAAAACCTTGGCCTCAATAACTCTGGCATCAACGTGAGTAATAGTGACGGCGCCACTATCAAAGAGGCTCTTGCCTCGCTTTTCGCTGAGGTCGTCAAAAATGGGTTTTATTGCGCTCAAGAATGCGGCCATTAGGCGGTTATTTCACATCTGCTAGTTATAAATCAAGAAAATCAATGGTTTGTATCAATAATATCAATGGCTTAAAAATATGTTATAATTTGTTATAACTTTGGTTTTTGGAGCAAATTTGAGCATAAAACTAAGAGCGATAGGTAATTCGATGGGCTTTAGCCTGCCTAAGTCGGCCCTAATTGAAGCTGGCTTTGATCAAGATGGAGACTATGAGCTGCTTGTTAGTGAAGGCGCTATTAGTATTGTTAGAAAGGTACCGGCGAGTTCTACTTGGAAGTTTACCGATGCACCTTTAACTGATGAGTACCGTGAATGGATTGAGCGTGAGCTTGAATAAAGTCAGCTTTGGTGAAGTTTGGAAAATCAAAGTCGATCAAGGCTTTCGCTACGCTTTAGTTGTTTCACCTAATTCAATCAATCAACAACTCGATCAGATTATTGTTGTTGCTATTTCAGCTCGAAAGAAATCATGGCCTACAAGAATTGGATTTAAGTTTAGAGATCGTCTCAGACAGATTTGTCTTGAAGAGATATCTAGTGTGAATAAAGTTCAGTTTGAAAATAAAATCGAAGAGCTTTCGCTGCCTGAGTTGGCACGGGTGAAAATAGGACTGAAGCAAATACTTTGTGAATTTTAATTATTCAACAAATTCTAGATAATTATCCCAATTCGAAATCAATGAACCAGTAAACAGGACCACATAAGTCACCATATTGGTGATAGCGATATGCTTAGGTTTTAGCCAGCTTGGAAGCTCTTTTATTCTTAAAAGGGCGAGAAGACCGATAATCATCGCAAAGTAGAAGGCTGGATAAATATAGCGACTGGCGGTTCTGTTAAAGAGTGAAAAGAAAACAACATAAGGAACAATAACGCAAAGACAAGTCTGCCAAACAGGACGATCAATAACTTTTAGCTTCTTAATGGCAAAAATTCCAAGCGTCCAAGGAAGTGCGTAGCTTAGAATTCGACTTGAGTAATAACCAAGACTTTTTAACATGATGATAAAAAATGAAACCTTTTTAGCGCCTTCAACTGAACGACCCATAATTTGCGTTGAGATATATTTTTCAAAGAATGAATAACCCGTCACACTTACAAACCATTGTTCATAAGCATAAGAAATACCCGCGACAATTATAAGAGTGGATACAAAACGAATCGACGGCCAAAGAAGTTTTCTCTCATGCCATAAAGTTTCTAAAGCCAGAATGCCAGCTAAGATTAGTCCAGGTAGTCCTTTTGTAAGATACGATCCAACACAGGCTAAAATTGCTAGTCCGTAGCGCTTCGAATTATTCGCCCAAACACCAAAGACCATAAAGAGTAAAAGTAGTGCCTCATGATTGGCCCTAAGTGTATAGTTCATACTCTGTGGGTTGAGTTGAAGACCTAGGACAATGAGTCCAGCGATCTCACTTGAAACGTACATTCTAATCCATAAGAAAAAGAAAAATAGAGTGAGAGTCTTGTAGAGAAGCGAGCAGACATAAGTTGCTTGCATGCCATTGATTCCAAGCTTAGCTAAAATAGTTGGAAGAAAAAAGATACCAGCTAAATGATCACGAAAATACGGAGTTTCTGTTTCAGCGTAATGTCCGGCGCCATTCCACTTAGGAGCAATAAACTCACTCCAAGGTCTTTCGGCTTGATCATTGACGATACGAGCATACAGTCTTGAGTCGTTCTCTCTGGCGATATATGGGCTTGATAATAAAACAATCGAGCAGAAAGCCGTAATTAGCATTGAGAGAAGGAAAACTTTTTTCATTTAAAAAGTATAGGGGGCTGACCAGAATAAGTCAGCCCTATTAAGCTTATTCTTGATCCATAACTTCAGATTCTTGATCCATTACTTCTTCTTGAACTTCTGCCTTCTTTTTCTTTTTCATTTCCTTCATTTTTTGTCTGCGCTCTTTTCTTTGGCCTTTAACTTCGCCGCGAGCTTGTTTTCTTTCTTTTTTATACTTTTTCTTTGCTTGGCGTTTTTCTTTTTTTGAATCAGCTGCTTTTAGATCAGCACGAAGAGCTTTTTTATCAGCACGCTTGTCTTTTTTGAATTCGCGCTTAGTTACACGCCCAGTATCTTCAGCAAAAGTAGAAACACTAAAAAGTGGGATTAAAAGGGCAATCAGAAACGTCTTAAACATAACTCCTCCTGGAGCAGAATTGGTTGAGATAATCCTGCGCCTGAGTTTGAAAAATCTAAAGACTCATCATGGCATGAAACTTTTGGTAGACCATTTCTGGAGTAAATTGATTAAGACAAATCATACTATCGCATGTTGAAAGCGCGCAATAATGAGCAGTTCTAGTTCGACATTCTAGACCTTGCTTAAAGAAGTAGGGATGCCTTATCTCATCATAGGGATGCCATTCTGATGGATTTTCTGGGCCAAAGAAGGTGAGAGTTGGAAGTCCAACAGCAACTGCCAAATGCTTGATGCCTGTATCATTGCCAACGTAGATCGCAGATTCCGAGAACACATCTGCTATTTCATTTAAAGGAATACTCGTAACAGGGAATCCTTTAAGAACCTTAGCGATATCTTTATCCCCTGGTCCAATTGGGATAATGACTTCGTATCCATCATTTTCTAGCATGCGACAGAGATCTTTATAAAAACCTAAAGGCCACATTTTCGTCTGTCTTGTGGC
>CAXBMT010000269.1:0-2954 GCA_963976925.1 uncultured Bdellovibrionales bacterium | reverse complement strand
TACCTGTAAATCCGTAAAAAATTGAATATTTATACTGTGTATTTATTTCAACGCATGGCCTGCCATAGTGCAATGAATTTTGTAGAACCCGTTCAACACTAAATTTAAACTCTTGAAGGAGTTGTTAATGAAGCAATTTTTATTTGCAGGCTTTTTAGCTTTCTCTATTTTTGCACAAGCTAATGAAGATGGAGCTTACCTTGATGCCCCATATCCGAATCTTGTTAAAGCAATTGATGATGCATCATCAGTAAAAGGCTTAAAAGGTAAAACAGACACGAATGCCTTAATCGATGTTATGACACCTGTTCGCTCACAAGGTTCAAGAGGGACATGTTCAATCTTTTCTGCTGCAGCTTTAATTGAAGGCCTTATGAATATTAAAGGGCTGGCCAATACTGAGGTCGATCTTTCTGAAGAATTTCTTCAATACAATGTCAACGCTGGTTCATCTTCAGATGGTTCATATGCAACTAAAAACTTTGCTTCAATTAGAAGTACTGGCATGGCCGCAGAGAGTGTTCTTCCATATATCGGTGACAATTGGGTTAATTTCCAAGGAACACTTGCAACTCAAAGATGCGGTTACCTAACTGGATATCAAAAAGATTCATGTTTGATTGTTCACCATGATCCAGCTCAGCGCTATAGATCAGATGAAGATCTTCTTGATGAAACAAAGCCATACTTTGATCCTGATTTTGTGGCAGCTAGAAAGGATGCCGCTCAGTTTAAGTCTGAGAATCTAGTAAGCTCTAATTACTCTACGATTTATAATACTTCACAAGTTAAAGCTCTTCTTGATGCAGGTATTCCAGTTATTCTTGAGCAAACATTTTATTATGGAGCTTGGAACCATCGTACAGCTGACAGCTTAAACATCTCTAGAAATATGGATCACTGGTCAAAAGGAATTGTTGGCTATCCTTTTCCTGGATCAATGGATGCCAAGCAATCACCAACTAAACGTGCCGGTCACTCGATCTTGCTTGTTGGTTATGATGACAGCGTTGTGATCGATTTTCCGGTAAAAATGGCTGATGGCACGATGAAAACGTTTAAATTAAAAGGCGTTTATTATTTTAAAAATTCTTGGGGAACAGGAAGCTTTGGTGTTGATGCTATGATTGATGAAGTTAATCGTCCTGGCTATGGCACAATGACTCAGCAATATGCTCAAGACTACGGTTCATTTTACAGATTTAACCTTTAAGTTATTCTAAATAGGGAGCAAGGTCTCATTCTTGCTCCTTTCTGTGCTTATTCTAAAGCAAAAAACCTTCAATTTTAGTCTACAAATACCGATCTGATAGTTGTGAAGTCTATAATTATCATCATATGCCTACAATTTAGCTTAAGTGCTCATGCCACACTTTGTTCTGCTTTTTTTGCGCGTAGACTCAAGATTAAGGTCGACATTGATGGTGTAACTGATAAGTGGAAACATTGTAGTCTTTCTTGCATGCTGGCTCGTCGTTGTGGCACCGAGGATGCTTTTTTACTTGGGATTATCAAAGAGCTAGCTGACGTCGTAGGTCCTGGTAACGCTGAGTGGGCCGATCTAAACGCCGACGCTGATGGAGTTACTCTCTACCGAATTGGTCTAGGAAGAACTGATCAGATGTGTAAGGATCAGTGTGAAACCTTATATCCACCAATATTTAATAGGGCGAACTCATGTCCAATTCCAAATCAGGACTTCTTACCGTACGTGAATTAAGTGACAGTGATGAAACTGCTTTCTTAAAGTGTTTAGATGATTGGTCTATTGAAGATCGAAGCTGGATGACATTTGATTGGAAGCCAGGCATGACTCATAAGCAGCATCTTAAAATCCTCTATAAATGTAAAAATAATATCGAACTTCCTTCTCAGTTTGTCCCCGCAACGATGCTTTATGGTTTTGTAGATGATGAAATTATTGGAAGGGTGCACTTACGTCATGAGCTTAATCAAAACCTTCTCGAAAGAGGCGGTCATATGGGTTACGCTGTTTCTGAGAGGTTTAGGAAAAAGGGTTACGGGTTAGCACTTGCAAAGGCCGGACTTGAGTACTTAAAATCAAAACTTCTTGTTAAAGATGTCTTAATTACATGTGCAAAAGACAATCAGGCTTCTATTCATATTATAGAGAATCTTGGTGGAAAATTAGAAAATATTATCGACGATAAAGACGGAGTTGCGACTTGTCGTTACTGGGTTTAAGAAAATAGTTCATCTAGAAAAAATGCCGCTAATTCTTTTCTTCCAATAAGACCGCTTTTTTTATAAATCATAGCAGCTTGCTGTCTGACCGTACCTTCGCTTGTCTTTCTAGTCATTGCAATTTCCTTCATTCCCATGCCTTTGATCAAAAGCAGAGCAATGTCTTTCTCGACAGGACTAAGACTCCAAGTCGTAAACTGCTGATCCATTACTAGACTAAAATCATCTTTTAACTTGGAGAATTGCTCTTTAAATGCCAGTTTTTCCGCCTCTAGGCTCTCAATTCTCTTACTAAAGAGATTTATTTCTTTATCACGCTCGAAAATCAGTAACATTTGATAGATAGCTGCCACTAACGATAGAGACAGGAGTCCTATTTCATGAATGAGATGCTTTAAAGGTAAGTCATCTTGAAGGTCAGTATAAAGATCAACTCCGATGGATATTACGATAAAACTAAATAAAAAAAGTAATATTAACCGTTCTTTTGCGATAATTTTAGATCGAACATTAGTCATAGATAAGGCTCTAAGTATTTGTTTTAAATGAGGTCATACATATGTTCTATAGATTATACCTCAGATTAGGAAGATGATTACTCGAGAGGAACTTTATGAAAAATAAAATTCAAGATCTTTCGGTACTCATTGTTGGCGGTGGCTTGGCCGGTCTAAGCTGCGCTATTAGGATGACTCAGATGGGGCAGCTATCTATCAAATGTTACTGATTTTCGAGCGTGATAAAGAAAT
>CAXBMT010000268.1:0-2979 GCA_963976925.1 uncultured Bdellovibrionales bacterium | reverse complement strand
TACGATAAAATCTGGAAAAGCTCATGTCGTAGTTGCCAGCTGAAATTGTGACGTCTTTATTTCTAAGAATCGCCATGAAATTATTATGCTTAAGGTTCTTTCCAAATAATGGTGGAAGACAACGAGGCTTTAAGTCGCCTTCAATCTTTGTCCAGCTAACAGGAGGATTTTCGTGATAAAGCTGTGAAACTCTACCGAAAAAACCTTTACGGCCGTGTTCCTCTTCAAAAGTTCCTTTTGGAATATCGACATGGGCCTGTTTTGTATGGGTGCCTGAAGCTTTAAAACTTTCCATTAGCCTTTCACCTTTTGACCTACAGTATTGGTAAGAGTTCCAATACCTTCAACTGTTAATTCTAATTTATCACCAGGTTGAATCCATTTATCGAGTTCAAGGCCACAACCTGTTCCGACTGTTCCTGAACCAAAAACATCGCCTGGCATAACCCATTCATCTTTAGAAACATGAGTAAGCATTTGCGCCCAAGTATAATGAATGTCACCCGATTGGCCACGAGACCATTCTTTACCGTTTACTTTAGCCGTCATAAGAAGATTTGGTTCTTGGTATTCGAACTCATCAGCCGTAACAATGACTGGGCCTAGGATTGTGCAAAAATCCTTTCCTTTAGCAGGACCTAGGCGTACAGCCATTTCTTTCTTTTGAATATCACGTGCTGAAATATCATTAAGAACTGCGTAACCAAAAATATGAGAGCTGGCTTCGTCTTCTTTGATGTTTTTTCCATCACGGCCAACAATCATGGCAAGCTCTAGTTCATAGTCGAGTACATCAGTATAGCTAGGCCAAAGAATTTCTTCGCCATCACCAATAAATCCTTCGGTAGCACCCTTGTAGTAGGCAGGGATTTCGTACCAGGCTTGTGGAATTGGTTCGTTTCGTTTTTTAAAACCAGCTGCTACATGTTTTTCATGAGCATAAAAATCACGATAAGTACTAATCTTGTCCATCGGATTAATCAGAGTAATATCGCTTAGTTTATGAAAAACACTCACGCCATTTCTAAGCGTAAGATCTCCAACTTTTTGAAGAAAGAGGTAGAGCCCATAAGATTCTTCTAAAGCATCATGTGGATCATCAAAGTGATTCAGAAGGTAGTGAAGAGAGTTAGGCATTTGTCTTGCGGCACGTTCCCATGGTCTAGCGAAACCTTCTCTTTCGTAGTCACATGCCCAAACAGTTTGTGGGTCAATTACAACACCTTCGTCATCAAGAACTAGGCCCATACGAGGTTGTTTGAATGGATCATTCTTTAAAATATAGCGACAAATTTTCATAGTTTATTCCCGTAATTCTTTTTAAACTCTGGAAGGATTTTATCCATGGCTTCAAAAAAGTGATCCATCTCAGAATGAGTACCAAGAGAGATGCGGACATAGTCAGGCATCTCATTCGCTTTTAGAGGTCTGATGATAACGCCTTCATTTAAAAGAAGGTTGTAGAGAGCATCACTAGCTTCACTGCTTCCCATCGGTACAGTGATAAAGTTTGTCACTGAGGCAACTGGCGAGAAGCCATGCTTTTTTAAATACTCAAAAGTTCGAACATATTGAATTGTATTATTTAAAAGAGTTCTTTCGAGGTGTGGGACATCTTCGAGTGCACCAACGGCGCCAAGTTGAGCAATGAGATTTGGCTCAAATGGAAGCTTGGCCTTGTTTAAATTACTGATCAGATCTTCGTGGCCAAATCCGTAGCCTACTCTTACACCTGATAGGCCGTATGCTTTAGAGAATGTTCTAAGCGTAATCACATTGTCATAACGGTAAGTCATTGAGTCTGGATAATCTTCTTGATTGCGAGCAAATTCAAAATAAGCTTCGTCTAAAAGAACTAAGACATGTCCAGGTACATGTGACATGAGATGATCGAACTCTTTTTTGGTTATATAGGTGCCAGTAGGATTGTTGGGGTTTGCTATATAGATAACTTTTGTCTTTTCGCTAATTGCTTTGGCCATTGCTTCTACGTCATAGCGATGGTCTTTAGTTTGCTCAACTGTGCGAATAACGGCGCCAGCACTTCGAGCAAGAATCGTGAAACCAATAAATGTTTTTTCACTTGTTAAAACTTCAAGCCCGGGGCTTAGAAAAGTTCTAGCGATATAGCCCATGATTCCTTCAGAGCCACTGCCAAGAACAATATTTTCTAGCTTTAATTGATAAAGATCTGCCAACGCGCGCTTCAAAGCATAAGCATGCATATCTGGATAGCGATGCAGATCCCATAGTCCTTTAGTCATCTCGCGAATTGCAAATGGCGAAGGTCCTAAAGGATTTTCATTACTAGCAAGTTTGGAAATTTTTGTTAGTCCTTTTTCACGTGCTAACTCGTCTATCGGCTTACCGGCTTGATAAACTTTCAAGTTGCGAATGGAGTCAGGGACAAGACTTTTAGAAATTTCTGATGGATTGACGGGCATTGGCTTTCCAGTATGGCTATAATTTGGGAGTTTTTAGCATAGAACTAGTAAAAGCGGAAAAATGCCGCAAAGCAAAAGTAGGCGATGAATAATAAGAATAAAGAGATATACGGACAGTTTAATCAAGAGCACTTAACTAAGATGCAAAAGGGCTTAGACTACTATAACCGTGCCTTATATTGGGAGTGTCACGAAGAACTAGAAGACCATTGGCTAGAGGATAATGGTGACAATGCGCGCTATGTTTATTGGGCTGTTATTCAAGTCGCTACTGCATTGTTTCATTGGAGTGATGATAATTTAAATGGAGCTCGCGGACAGCTCCGAAGAGCTAAAGAGAAGCTAGATAAAATTGAACAGCTTCACGTAGAAACCCCTCTGCTTTACAATAGTCTTTCTTGGCAAGCATTTAAGGATATTGTTCGATCAATTTCGAGTGATCCTAAGCTTGAAGACTTTAAAAGCTTATCTAAGTTTAAATTTAAAATATAAATGTAGGTCGATATGAACTTTATTCTTATTATTCATCGCCTAC
>CAXBMT010000267.1:0-2984 GCA_963976925.1 uncultured Bdellovibrionales bacterium | reverse complement strand
GCTGGCTTTTTTTTGCTCTTTTTTCTTCTATAATCATCTGAACAGTTACTAGAGGTTTTCATGGTTATTCAACCCGTTATAATTATTGGTGCTGGCCCTGCAGGAATTGCGACAGCCGTCGAAGTCCTAAATCGTGGCTATAAAAGCGAAGATATCATCATTCTTGAGAAGTCTGGTGAGATTGCTCATATGATTGCTGCTAAATATCCTGATGAAAAGCCCGTTTTGGCTAACTATAAAGAGCGCATGGCAGAGTGTATTGGTGATCTTTGCATAACTGATATGACAAAGCCTGAATTCATCGAGTACATGAAACAGGTTATTACTGAAAAGAAAATCAAAGTTCAGTTTCATCAGAGTGTTGAAAAGCTGGTTAAGTTAAACAGCGGTCAATGGCGCGTTGATACAGCTGAAGACTCGTGGATTACAAATGTTGTCTTTGTTGCCATCGGTAATATGTCATCAGCTAGAACTTTGGGTGTAAGCGTTGATGATTCTATAGCGAATCATATTCACGATGATATCCAAACGATTAAGTCTGATCAAAAAGATGTTCTTGTTGTTGGTGGTGGTGACTCTGCTGGTGAATATGCACAAATTCTTGTCTCAAGAGGACATAAGGTTTGGATGAGTTATAGAAAAGATAAGTTTTCTCGTATGATTCCACAAAATCTTGAAAAAACCACATCACTTATAAACGAAGGCAAGATTAAGTACCTTCCTAATTCTGTTGTTAGTAGAATCAAAGAAAATAACTCACGTTGTGAAGTAAAGTTTAACTCTTGTGAACCGATTGAAGTTGATGCAGTTGTTACGGCACTTGGAAGTGATCGACCTAAAAGCTATCTTAAAAAGATTGGTATCTCTGTTGAAAAAGAAGATGGTGACGATTTTCTTGAAAACGAACAAGGTGGAATATTTCTTGTCGGTGATCTAGCTTCTGGAAAAAGTGGTGGCTCTATAAACTTTGCCTTTAATAGTGGTACTAAAGCAGTATCAAAAGCATGTAGTCTTTACTTGGACTGCGATGCTTAACTTTGCTGATTTTCTTGATTCCTCAATTTCAAAAATTGATCCGATGATTAGGCCTCACTGGGAAATCGATCATGTCTGCTTTCGAACAGAAAGTCTTGAAGAGTATGAGTATTTAAAAAATCAATACTCGACTTGGTCACAGCTTTTAATAGAATCTGAGGTTGGCGGAAGACCAATCGCCACCTTTAAGCTCGATAATGCCACCAGTGTAGGTAATCACTTAGTTGATCTCATAGAACTTCCTGCACCCAAAAAAGGCAAAGATGTAAAAGGTGGACTCGAGCATTTTGAAGTCGTTATTGATAAAACATTCCAAAATCTCATGAATGACTACCCAGATATTGCTTGGAATACCTCGGCGCTTTCAAAGGATTTAAATCCTGAGCTTCAAGCTTCCTTTGAAGGCTTTAATGTTAAATTTCACTACCATTCATTAGAACAAGTTATAAATATTGAAAAAAATATTTCTGTTTCAAAATTCCTTGATGAAAGCCAAATACTTTCTAAGCTTAAAGCCTATCAGCCTTTGATATCTGGTACAATTCCGCTAGGCATTGATACAAAAGAATCAGACTTAGATATTTTATTTCAGGCAGATAATTTTAAAGAGTTCCTGGATATTATTAAAGACATTTTCCCAATGGCAGAAAATAGAATCGAAACGGACTATTCACTTTCGTCTTTCAGTTTTAAAGGGCTTAATGTTGAGCTATTTTGCCAAAAGCTTCATCCTATTGAACAAAGCGCTCATCGTCATCTCAGAACTGAGGCACGACTTCTTAAGCTTCTTAGTCTTAAATTTAAACAAAAGATTATTGAGTTAAAAGAAGCAGGAGTTAAAACTGAACCCGCTTTTGGAGAAGTACTAGGTCTAAATGATCCATATGTTGATCTTCTAACTCTTGGAAACTTGAGTGACTCTCAGCTTCTAGAGCGCTTTTCTCACTTGAGAGAATCTCTATGAAGAAGCTTGATCGTATCTATATTGAAATTAGTAATATATGTAACCTACAATGTTCGTTTTGCCCTGAGGTTGAAAGAGAGCAAGACGTTATGTCTTTAGAAAAGTTTGAGTCAATCTTACTTGAGACTCTTCCTCTGGCCAATCAAGTTTGTCTTCACTTGATGGGTGAACCTACTGCTCATCCAAAGTTTTCTGAAATTATTAAGATCTGTGAAAAGCATAACGCCCAGGTCATGATTACAACAAATGGAACTCTTCTTGGCAGACATCTCGAAACTTTAACTTCAAAGTCCATTCGTCAGATTAATTTTTCTATTCACAGCTTTCGAGACAACTTTGAATCCAAAGAGCTACGTCCATATTTGATTCCTATTCTTGAGTTCTCACGTAACCTGCATGAAGTGAATCCTGATACATATATCAATTATCGTCTCTGGAACTTAGGTGCTGGAGATTTAGGCGAAGCTGCTAATAGTGATGTTTATGATTTAGTCGAAAGATACTTTGATGTTACGATTAATCGTCGCCAGGGCACTGGTAAGTTTAAGTCAAAGCGTGTTTGGAATCGAGTTTACTTTCATTTTGATACGCGCTTTGAGTGGCCTCATCCTGACTTGCCTCTTCTTAGTAAGGAAGGTACATGCCAAGGTCTTATCAATCATATTGCAATTCATACTAACGGAGTTGTTGTTCCCTGCTGCCTTGATAAGGAAGCTCGCTTACCTCTAGGTAATGCTCTCGAAAAACCATTACTCGATATACTTAAAAGCGAGAGAGCAACTCAAATGCGAAGCGGATTTGAGCGAGGAGAACTGGTTGAAGATCTATGTCAGCGATGCGATTACGTAAAGAGATTCAAGCCTAAAGTTAAGCGTATGAAAACAAGTAATACTTCTAACTCTTGAGTTCTTTATGCATTTATTAAATGGTCAACTTAATTAAAGTCAGAGCTATGTTTTACCATGTCGGCCTTCTGTAAAGTTAT
>CAXBMT010000266.1:0-2998 GCA_963976925.1 uncultured Bdellovibrionales bacterium | reverse complement strand
TAAGCATGAAATGATCGAAGTTTCCTTTATCAGAAACCTCTAGACTCATCTCTTGTTTTTTAGAGAGGTATCTTTCCGATTTATTTCCATCAAGCTCATAAAAGTTTATTAAGTTTTTATTACCTGCACTCAAATGACATAAAACATTATCTTGAGGAAAGTATAATTTATCAGCGAAACCCACAAGCGCATAAGGATCTGAAGATACAAGTGCATCAGAGTTTACTTCATGAAGACCACAAACAAGCGGAGCCCCTTTTTTTATTGCCCAGATATCTGAAGTTTTTGAATCTAATATAACAAAAGCTGAGTTGCCATCTAACTTTGAAAAGTTAGTCGTTACAGCCTCTTGGAGAGAGACACCTTTTGCAACTGTCGTGGATAGAAGTGCTAAAAATACTTCTGAATCAGTTTGTGATTGAAACTTATAACCATGAGCTACGAGTTCGGTTCTTAAGTCTTCAGCATTTTCAATAATTCCATTATGAACAATTGAAATACCACCGTCGGTATGTGGATGAGAGTTTGCATCGCTGACTTCACCATGTGTCGCCCAGCGAGTGTGTCCAATACAAGAAAGAGCGTTGAATTGTTTAACGTCGCCTAGAAAATCGACAAGATTTGAAAGCTTGCCCTGTTTTTTATAAATTTCTAAAGAGCCAGATTGTTTATTAAAACTAATGCCAGCTGAATCATAGCCACGGTACTCAAGCCTTTTTAAACCTTCTAAAACTAAATCAATTGAATGGCTTGAACCTAAATGACCAACAATCCCACACATGGGCTACCTCGCTATGCGATATAAAGATAACTAAAATCCACTAAACATAGCATTTATGGGGGTTATTTCACAATGAAAGGTGCTACTTCTTGGTTTTTATGAAGCGCTTTGCCATACCTTTTTTAGTTACTTGCTTTGATCTCGCTATAGCAAAGTCACCACTTTCAAGGTCCTGGTTAATAGTTGATCCACTTGCAACATAACACTGATCACCAATGGTTACGGGAGCAATCATCTGACTATCTGAGCCAATAAAGCTATCGGCCCCAATTGTTGTTAAATTCTTATTTGCGCCGTCATAATTACAGGTAATAAAGCCGCAGCCAATATTTGTGCGATCACCTATTTTGGCATCCCCCACATAAGACAAATGACTAACCTTTACATCATTTCCAAGTTCAGCCTTTTTGGTCTCAACAAAATTTCCAATTTTAGAACCTTGGCCAATTACTGTGCCTTCTCTTAATCTCGCGAATGGACCAATCGAAGTTTGCTCTCCTACTTGTGCTGACTCTAAGTATGAATAAGCTAAAATTTTTGAATGACTACCTATTTTGCTGTTCTTAATAACAACACCAGCTTCTAAGACAGCGCCTGCACCAATTTCTGTCTCTCCCTCAAGAATACATCCAGGGTAGATCTTCACTCCTTCATTGAGAGTTACAGTGTCATCAATCCAAGTTTGTTCAGGGGAAATTATAAAAACTCCTAAAGACATTGCCTTCGCAGCAATTCTTAGGCGCAGCTTATGGTTCACATACTGAAGTTGCTCTAATGTGTTTACTCCAACAAAAGGATCTTTATCATTAAAGGTGATAGCCTTTACATTACGATCTTTCTTAAACAGATCTGTTAAGTAAAACTCGTTAGATTTATTATTTGAGTCCAAATTATTTAAGTGATTTAAGATATATTCAGTTTTTAGAATATAAAGACCAGAGTTTACTTCTGTTATTTGCTTTTGAGTTTCGTTGGCATCTTTTTCTTCAACAATTTGAAAGCCTTTTTCTGATCTTTCTATTCTTCCATAGCCAGTTGGATTGGTTTCTATAAATGTTGCCGCTACTCCATCTAAGCTTTCATTTTCAAGAATATTCACAAGTTTTGATACTTCATGACTTGTAATTAATGGCGTATCAGCACAAAGAACAATCGTATAAACTCTATCTTTTGCATTTTTGGTATCATTGAAATAAGCCTTTAGCGCGTCTGCTGTTCCTCTTTGCTCTTTTTGAATAGCTATTTCAAGGTTCGCTTTTTTCCAACTAGATTCTAGGTGATTTTGTATGAGTTCCTTTTGGTGACCCAAAACCAAAGCAATATCACCTTTTCGATTATTTTGCGCAAGGAAATCAGCGCCGGCCCTAATGGAGAAATCAATTAATTTTCGACCAACAACTGGGGCAAGTGGTTTAGGTACAGGCAATTTTAATCTAGTACCCTGTCCTGCCGCTAAAATAACTATACCAAAATCGTCCACTTTAACTCCTGATTATTTTGCTCAGCGATAAGCCTTTTAGCCAGTCCCAGAGGGGGCCTTGGCACTCACTCCACTTCACACAACTCAAGAAAATTACTATGAATTGAGCTGTAAACACGCTCAAGTATACAAAAAAAAACACAAGTTATGTGCGATTTCTTTAAAGACTATTCGAAAAAACCCCGATTCATATCATGTAAAGCGAAGAACGCGCCAGAGTTTCAAGGTTGGAGGAAACAATATGGTAACTAACTACGAGGGTGAGAGCATTGAGTTCAAGGATACCCTGCCGCTGTTGCCCATCCGCGACATCGTAGTCTACCCCTTTATGATACTACCGTTGTTTGTAGGCCGCGAGGCTTCCATTTCAGCAGTTGAGCATGCGCTTGAAAGTACTGATCGTATGATCCTTCTTGCTAGTCAAAAGGATATTACGGCTGAGTGCCCAGAGCCATCTGAGATCTATGAGTTAGGTACGATTGCAATGATTATGCGTATGCGTAAACTGCCTGATGGTCGAGTTAAAATTCTTGTTCAAGGATTATCAAAAGCTCGAATCATTTCATTTGATCAAACGGAACCATTCTTTACCACTAAAGTTGTTAAAGTTGCGGACCAACCTTGCCAAGACGAAGCTGTCGCTATCGGTGCTCTAATGAGAACTATTCGCGAACAACTTGAAAGAGTTATCTCTCTTGGTAAAGTATTATCACCGGACATCCTTACAGTGCTTGATG
>CAXBMT010000265.1:0-3012 GCA_963976925.1 uncultured Bdellovibrionales bacterium | reverse complement strand
ATTTTCAATCTATTCACCGAAGCTTGAAGGTATTAAGATAGAGCTAAATAAATCCGGCCATGCGCTTAAAGACGTTAGTCCAACTGTACTTCATGTCATGGGCCTAGATTTACCTGATTCATTTTCAGGTCGACCAATATTCAAATAGGATAAATGATGAGTGACGGAAAAATAAAAACAATTGCAGTTCTTACTAGTGGTGGAGATTCCCCAGGAATGAACGCAGCAATTCGCTCTGTTGTTAGAACGGCTATTGCCAGGGGCTTAAAAGTTTGGGGAATTCAGCGTGGTTATGCTGGTCTTCTTGAAGGTGCTTTTCGAGAGATGGACGCGTCTTCTGTTGGCAATATTCTTCAACATGGTGGAACAATCCTTCAAACCTCAAGATGCCCTGAGTTTCATCAAGAAGAAACGAGAAGAGAAGCCGTTAACCTTTTAAGAAGAAAAAAAATCGATGGACTCGTTGTTATCGGTGGAGACGGCTCATTTAATGGTGCTCATCAAATGTGGCTTGAGCATCAATTTCCAGTAGTCGGTATTCCTGGCACTATTGATAACGATATTTCTGGAACAGAGTATACAATCGGTTTTGATACTGCCGTACAAACGGCCATCGAAGCAGTCGATAAAATTCGCGATACCGCCTCCTCACACGCTAGAACTTTTATTGTTGAAGTGATGGGAAGAAGATCTCCAGCGATCGCACTTCACACTGGTGTTTGCACGGGTGCTGAAAATATTGTGCTACCAACTGACGATGTTGATCCAGCACAAATAGCTGCTGATATTGAACGCGGAGTTAAGCGTGGCAAAAACTCAAGTATCATCATTGTTGCTGAAGGTGAAAAACCGGGCCTAGTTAGTTATCAGATTCAAGAAAGCTTAAAGCAGACGCATAATATAGACGCTCATGTTTGTGTGCTTGGACATATCCAGCGCGGTGGACATCCATCTGCTATCGATCGTTTCTTGGCAGCGAGAATGGGATTTGAAGCTGTTGAGCGAATGATTGCGGGTGAATATCCTGTGGTTAGCGTTTATGTTAATGGCCATGTTGGAGTTGCTCCCCTTGCAGATTGTCTAAAGAAAAGAGTTGAGTCAGCTCCTGGACACCTAGAGCTCGCTAGAACACTTTCCATTTAATCGATAAAGTGGCTCCATCACGTCTTCCATTGGAAGTTTATAAAGACTTTGGGGAACAAAGCAATCTCTTGGAACTAGAAGTCTAAGTGGGCTGTTCTCACCTTTCAGAGCTAGCCAATCCAAAACTTCTTTAGGATATTCATAGCTTTTCAAATTTCCAAGAGGATCTATTTTGCCACTGGCAAGGCAATCACTAAGATGTCCCATATGAATGACTTCGGCCAAGCTCCAGTAAAGAAGTAAAAGAGGAAACTCTAAATATCTTAAGTCTTCATCTGAAAGCTTTTCACTCTCGACAGTACTCTCCACACATAAAACATATCTCTTTAGTGGAATGGGAATATTTTTTGTTTTACCAATAAAGACAAACTTTTCTCTTATTTGGCGTGAAAGATTTTTTAACCCGATAATCTCTAATCCCGGAATACCCTTAGTAGAATATCCAAAGATTTCAACCATCTTTATTCTTTTACCTAAAGGAATAATCCCACTTAAGCTTGTTCCCATCATCTCGACCTCCGCTCCAGTAAACTGCAAAGCAAATAGATGATGAGTAAGTCTACCTAATTGTATTTAAAGGATATTTTTAAGTAAGGGATCAGAAATTGAATAGTAACAGTTAAGATTTTTGGGTCTGCCTGTCAGAGATGAGTGCATAAGGTTTAATGTCATCGCAAAAACCTCTCTAAGTTCGTCACAGCCTTTTTGGGCATTTTGGCAGTACTGATAATGATCTTCATCACAGCTTAAAGACAGTGAGACAGTTTCTCCATACTCACAATAAATTTGAGATTTTGATTTTGAAGCAAAGCCTCGAAGTAACTGCCATCCATCACTATCGACCTTCTGACAAAAAGAACGAATTGAAACTTCACGCCCCATGCAATCAATTGTTGAGGAATTTACGACCTCTACTAGAAGGTTATCTCTTAACCCTGATTTTTCGCAAGCCTCTTTGAGACTAAAAGACTTTCTCTTTTGCACACCAACTTCGTTCTTAAGAACTGCTGTATGTCCGACTTGAGTGAGTAAAAATATTAAAAGAAATTTCATTGATTAATGATAACAACAAATGAAGCTTAAAGACAAAAACAGGACCCTCGATAAAGAGGGCCCAGAAATAAGAGACTTATTAAGAAGGGAATAGGCCACGCAGACGCATAGCTTTTTCAAGTCTTCTTAGGGCACCAATAAGTGCAGCTCGCTTCATATCAACATTATATGTATCAGCAGCAGTTACTACATTTTCAAATGCTTCTTTTAGAATTGCATGCATCTTGTTGTTGATTTCATCAAGACTCCAAAAGAAGTTTTGAAGACCTTGAACCCATTCAAAGTAAGAAACAATCACACCACCGGCATTACAAAGAATATCCGGGATAATGAATGAGCCTTGCTCAGTAAGGTGTTTGATCGCCTCACGAGTTGTTGGTCCGTTGGCGCCTTCAGCGATAATTTTTGCTTTAACGTTTTTGCAATTATCTTTTGTGATAATGCCATCGATTGCGGCAGGGATAAGAATATCTACATCAAGTGCTAGAAGTTCTTCGTTGGTAATAACGTCAATTCCAGGCATATCCTTAAGATATTTTCTTCCTTTCACCCAGTTGATCGCAGCATCTAGATCAATACCATCTTTATTATAAACGGCACCTGATACGTCAGAGACGGCTACAATTTTTGCACCTTGTGCTCTTAGATCTTGAGCAGCAGGAATAGCAACCTTACCAAAACCATGAATAGCTACTGATGTTTTTTCATTAATAGTCATACCGATTTTTTCAGCGGCAAAGTTAATACAGTAAGCAACACCTTTACCAGTGGCTTCAGCACGTCCAAGAGATCCACCAACCGAAATTGGCTTACCAG
>CAXBMT010000264.1:0-3020 GCA_963976925.1 uncultured Bdellovibrionales bacterium | reverse complement strand
AGGTTTTCTACCTTACTGGAATCGTGGTGTAGATTTTTGGATTTGGCGCCATTATTACGATCAATTATTAGATATTTTTAATGCGAGTTATGATTCATTTGGAAATACATCTCTGATGTTGATTTCAAGATTTTCGTACCTGAGAAGACATTTTCCTCAAAACTTGGAACTCTTTGAATCAAATGCACCTGTTATTTTGATTGAACTTTTAAGAGCTAAGATGATTCTTAGAAAAGACATCGATCTTCTAGGAGACATTGAGCTGGCAGTAGAAGCAAGGCTTGATATTATTAAGAAAATTGAAAAGCATCTAAGCATATTTATTTACGATCGTGATCTAGAGCTACTCGTTCGAAACCCTCGTGCCTTTGAAAGCTTTTTAATGGCAGTGGCCGGACAAAATATTCAAGAAGGTAAGCATCGTCATCTTCCTGCATGGACTCAGCCTGAAGAGACAAAGTTTATTGCTCCTAACTTTTAATCTTTTTGATGTTTTTGTAAGCCAAAGACAAGAGAAGTATCCATTAGGCCTAAAATCAATAAAATAAATCCAAAGAATGCCCCATTAAAAACCATAGAAATTCCCATAAGAATTAAAATTGGTCCTCCAGCATTGATCAAGACTTTCATATATAGCTTGGCGAAAGCTTTATCTTTGGTCCAGTAGTAGTAATTAACCAGATGATAGAAGGCAGCAAGACTTAGGGAGATAACTAACGAGCGGTGAAATAATTTATGCAATGAAGTGACAAAGTCTTTGCCCATTGCCTCAACACTTAGTCCATTGATCGCAAGACTCATTTCCATAATTTTTTCGAAGAAACTATAATTATTGAATTTTATATAGATATAGCCAAGCACACACACGTCAGTTATCAGCAAAAAGCTAATCGCCAAGGTTAGGAAAGACTTTTTAGATAATCCAGAATAAAATTGTCGTAATTGTTCCATGAATTTCAATTATAGGATGTTTCCATGCTGGTGCAAGCTTTGCTTTTATTCGTCTCCTTAGCAACACTTTACTACGGTGCAGAACTAGCACTCGGCTCAGCGGAACGAATTGGTAAGTATTTTAGATTGTCGCCCTTAGTCATCGGATTGGTCATTGTCGGTTTTGGTACATCTTTACCTGAGCTTTTTGTCTCTCAATTGGCAGCTTCAAGAGGTCGCGGTGATATCGCTCTTGGAAATATCATTGGATCAAATGTCGCTAACTTATTTTTAATTCTAGGTATATCAGGAATGATTGCACCTCTTATTTTAAAAACAAAAGAAATCTTTAATCAGTTAATCATGCATCTGCTTGTAACAATTGTGCTTATTGCAGTGATGACGCAAACAACTTTGACGCCAATTTCTTCAATCGTTCTTCTTATGTTCTTTGCCTTATTTGTCTACATGACAATCTTTAAGAAAAAGCCTGAAGAGTTTGAAAGCACAGAAGAAGATCGAGAGCCTATTGGAATCAAGGCGTGGACAAAACTAATCACAGGCTTCGCTCTATTATACGGAGGAGGAGAGTTACTAGTATCTTCTGGATCAAATCTAGGTGAGCTTGCGGGAATTTCACCCTTTGTCATCTCTGCTATCTTCGTAGCCTTTGGAACCTCATTTCCAGAGCTGGTTACTTCTCTAATTGCAGTGAAAGAAGGAAAGGATCTAGACCTTGTAACGGGAAATATTTTAGGCTCCAACGTCTTTAACGTAGCTCTCGTCTTAGGTAGTCTTGGTATTTATGATGTTGATACTTCTGCTAGCTATGCTACAGAGCTTTGGAGCTTATTAGGTGCAGCGATCTTCTTGTTGATTTTATATTGGCGTGGATTTAGATTTTACCGCGGAGCTGGGGCTTTATTTTTACTCTGCTACGTTGGACTGATTGCTCACTGGGTGACGATCTAGTCGTATTGGCCGCGTTTTAGTTTTCTTTCGATGTCTTTCTTTGCAGTATCGGCACGCTTGTCGTGCATTTTCTTACCTTTTGCTAGAGCGATCTGAAGCTTCACATTCGACTTTTTGAAATAAATCATCGTCACGACAATAGTTAAGCGTTGGGCCTTCATTTCGTGGGCAATATGAAGAATCTCATCTTTTTTCATGAGAAGTTTACGCGTGCGTGTTTCGTCGTGATTATTAATATTACCAAACTCGTAATGTGGAATAGTCATATTCATAACGAGAATTTCATCATTCTTATCAACTGTAACAAACGCTTCAGTCAGGCTCACTTTACCGGCACGTAAAGTTTTAACTTCGGTACCACGAAGCTCAATACCGGCTTCAAACTTTTCAATTAATTCAAAGTCGTAACCAGCGCGTTTATTTTTTGCAATAATCTTGATCGTCATAGTTAAAACATCATCCTGGCGCCGATGCTTCCAGTCAACACTTCGCCACCAATTTTATAACCAGGGGCACCAATTTTACTTCCAGCACTACCGTTTTCTTGACCAGAAGTTTTAGAAACATTTAATTCTTTAAGCATATGGTACTGAGCACTTAGACCCCACTCGATATCTTTTTCAAAAAGTTTAAGAGTATGTGCAAAACCGCCAGTTATACCTACGACGTCCGTATCAAGCGAGTTACCAGCTCCAGAAAAATCTCCCTCAATAGGAGTCGGTCTCCAAAAAGCACCGTAAGAAATTGAGAAGGTATCAAAAGCATGCCAAACAAAGCCAAGGTGAGCGACAGGGATGTCTTTGATCTTTAGTTTTTCATAATCATCTGAAGGTAGAAGAACACCACCATTTCTTTTAATAAAGATTGTCGGTGGTTTGTAACTGCTCCACATTTGGTACTCAGCAGTCGCACTCATTTCAAGCGTTGAAGTTAAACGCTGGTTAAGTGAAAATCTAAAAATATGCGGATCATAATAGATCATTGAATCTAGTGTGATGCTAAAAAGAACGCTGGTTGGGTCATTAATCTCACCATTAGCAATGGCGCTTAGATTTGATTTCATTTCTTGTTGATAAGTAAATGAAACTTGACCGTCTTCATGCTTTCTTGTGGTCGAT
>CAXBMT010000263.1:0-3024 GCA_963976925.1 uncultured Bdellovibrionales bacterium | reverse complement strand
AGTTTCACTGGAATATCTTTAAGCTTAAATGAAAGTGTAATGTGATCTGGAAGCTCTCCAGAGTAGATTGCAGCTAAACAAACATAAGCTCCAACATCGCTGGCGGAAATAACAACTTCTGAACCAGATGAAATTTTAGAGAATGCTTTTAGAACTTTTGTAGCATGTTTTTTGAGATCATTATTATCGAGATTTCTAAAGCGACAAAGCTGTTCACGGTCACGACGAGAAAGCTCTCTTTTTTCATGTGTTGCAAGGCCCAGAGGAGTGAACTCACTCATGAGTAGATCACATAAATGGGGGTCAGAGATTGCAGCGCTAAAGCTAATAGCCTCAGGTTTGCCGTTATGATGGAGTTCAATTTCACAGCGTTGTTTTTTAGGCACGGCTATCCCCCAAGGATCAATTAATAGACATCACTTCCTCTACAGTAACCCTGTCGGCGATTTGTCCAAAATTATTGAGGGGTTGAAGGCAACTTATTCGATAAGATACCGAAAAAACAAGAAGGGGACTAAGCCCCTTTTTGTTTAGTTGATCTTAGAAACTGACAACCCTAGTTGCCACTGCTCGATTTGATGAGATTCAGATGTTTTACCAGCAATCAATTCGCTCGCGAGAGTTTCTCCGCAGATATACTCTTTATGCTCATTAATTGCCTTGGCAAGCTCATCATCACATTCAAATAAAACTTTTACGCGATCATCGACCTTAAGCCCGATGTCTTTTCTCGTTTTTTGAATACGATTCACAACTTCCCTGGCTAAGCCCTCACGAATGAGAGAGTCATCAAGTTGGCAATCAAGATCAATGGAGATTAGGCGATTGGATAGAGCTGATGTACCTGGCTTGGCTTCTCTAAAAATTAGGAAGTCATCAGTACTGAATTTTTGACCTTGAATTTCAAGTTCACCGTCTTGTTCGAGCTTCTCAAGATCAGCTGCGCCAAGACCTTGAATCGCTTTCATATAACGTCCCATCTCTTTTCCAAGGCGTTTGCCTAGGACTGGAAGATTAGGCTTCGCATACAGATTGATGAATTTAGCTTCATCAGTTTCGTAGACGATTTCCTTAACGTTAAGCTCACCTTTTATATAGTCTTCAAGCTTACTAATCTCATCGAGTAGTGCTTTATCTTTATGGATAACGCTTAGGCGACGAAGTGGAGTCTTAACCTTGATATTTTCTTGTACACGCTTTTGACGTCCAAGCAGGATAAGCTGCTGCATACGACCGACGGCATCTTCAAGAGCTGGCTGGATAAGCTTCACTTGTGCCATTGGATAGCTGCACAGATGAACTGACTCAGGCTGTTTCTCGCCTGCAAAGACTGAAAGCTCTTGATAAACATGCTCTGATAAAAATGGTGCAAATGGCGCCATGGCAATCGAGAGTTCACGAACAGCTGTGTATAAAGTTGAGAAAGCTTTCTTCTTATCGTCAGTAAGGCCTTCACCCCAGAAACGATTTCTATTGAGGCGGATATACCAATTGGTTAAATCCTCAATAAAGTTAAAGAGGGCAGGGACAACATTGTAGAGGTGATAGGCTTCCATCTCGCGCGCAATATTCTTTTTAAGAGTTTGCAGATTTGAGAGCAGCCATTGATCAGTAATATTATCACTTAGCATATAGTGATCAAGAGCATTCCAGTTATCAACGCCAGCGTAGGTATGTAAGAACTTAAATGAGTTCATCCAAGGCAGTAACGCCTTACGAACCATCTCTTTTACGCCGGCATCAGAAAAGCGCTGCTCTTCAGCTTTCACCAGACCTGAGTTAATTAAGTAGAGGCGTAAAGCATCCGCTCCGTAAGTTTCCATGAGTTGATCAGGCGCCGTGTAGTTTTTAAGACGCTTACTCATTTTTTTACCGTCTTCGGCCATCACGATGCCGTTAACGATGACGTTTTTAAAAGCAGGCTTATCAAAAAGCGCAGTAGAAAGAATGGTTAGAGTATAAAACCAACCACGAGTTTGATCGAGACCTTCGGCGATAAACTCAGCCGGAAAACCTTGATCGAAAAGTTCTTTATTTTCAAAAGGGTAATGAAGCTGAGCGTATGGCATTGATCCACTTTCAAACCAGCAGTCGAGAACTTCAGTGATTCTTTTGTAGGTACCAGCTTCGCCGTCCACTTTAAACTCGATGCCATCAACGCTTTCACGGTGAAGATCATCAACTTTTACACCTGATAGCTTATCGAGTTCCTCAATAGAGCCTACACACTTAAAGTTTCCACTTTCTTCATTATGCCAGATCGGAAGAGGTGTCCCCCAAACGCGGTTTCTAGAGATAGACCAGTCGCGTGCTCCTTCAAGCCATTTACCAAAACGACCATTTTGCAAATGATCCGGAACCCAGTTGATCTGTTTATTTGAAGCCAGTAAGCGATCTTTGATTTTTTCAACACTTACATACCAAGAAGGAATCGCCTTATAAATTAATGGCGTGTCTGAGCGATAACAGAATGGGTAACTGTGAACAAGAACACCTTGTTCAAACATTTTTCCGGCTTCTTTAAGATCTTTCATGATCTGCTTATCAGCTTCTTTAACGTGAACTCCTTGATAAGGAGCAACTTCGCTAGTGAACTTGCCAGCGTCATCAACTGGACAAGCGATACTTGTGATACCAGCTTCTTTCATGATGCGATTATCGTCTTCACCGAAACCTGGTGATGTATGAACAATACCCGTACCAGCATCTGTAGTAACATAGTCGTCATTTAAAACAACGAAGCAACCATTATCGAATTCACTGGCAAAAAATGGAAAGAGTGGTTCATAGCGCATGCCTTTTAAAGTGCTACCTTTAAAAGTTTCAAGAACCTTCATCTCACGTTTTTTGCTATAAGCCTCGAGGCGATCCTTAGCGAGAATAAGTTTTTCACCAGCTTCTTCAACTAAAACATAGTCAATATCAGCGCCAACACAAAGGGCTAGGTTTGATGGAAGAGTCCAAGGAGTTGTCGTCCAGGCCAGAAGGTACTTATCTTCGCCTTTAACTTTAAACTTAACTGTA
>CAXBMT010000262.1:0-3024 GCA_963976925.1 uncultured Bdellovibrionales bacterium | reverse complement strand
ATATATTAGCAGCGAATATGATCGGTGAAATTATAGTTAGAGGTGACACCGTCACTAAGACCTATGATCAAATGCCTGAAGCGACTAAGCTTTCTAAAATTATAGATGGCGATAGTTTTTGGCATCGAATGGGAGATATTGGTTACCTAGATATTGATCAACAGCTTTGGTTTTGTGGCCGAAAAGCCCATCGAGTCGATTCATCTGAAGGTCTAATGACTCCGATTCAAGTGGAAGCAATCTTTAATCAACATCCCGCAGTTGCTAAAAGTGCTCTTATAAGAAATTCTCAAAATGTGCCAGCAATTGTTGTCGAATTGAAAACAGGGATCAAGCAGACCCAACAGATTAAGCATGAGCTATTAAAAATTGCTCAAAGCTCCCCTCTGACGTCATCTATCTCATTGATATTCTTTAGTAATTCCTTCCCCGTCGATGTCCGTCATAATATAAAAATTGATCGAAATAAGCTTTCTCTTCAATATTTTTAAACCGTATCTCGATTAAACAACTCAAATACTTAGCCGATAAGTTAAAATCAAATATTAACTATTTGAGGAGAATTATTGCAGCGACTTTCGGCTTTATATTTAACTTTGATATTTAGCTTAATGCCATTAGCACTTATGGCTCAATCTCCTTTTTTACCTCCAAACTCAAATTTTACAACACAACCTCTACTTCCTTACCCTCAGTCACTTCAATTCATTAGCCAACAATTTAATATTTTAGCCTTAAGACAACAACAATACGTTATTGAAAATAATTATGATGAAAAAAATGTTGGAAGAACGATGGCCAGAATTAGAGCAAGGCGCTTTCGAAGGTCAATAAGAGAAAGTCGTTCTGGTGATAATCACCTTCGGTCTGTGACCTCTTCTGCTGTTTCAACAATTCCAATTATTAGTCAAGTTGGATCGAGTCCTGGACAAAGAGTATGTAGAGCTCCTTTAGAAAATGAAAATCCTAATACTGAGCCATCTAGGGCTGATCGCTTTCCTGCACTTACAAGTAGTTTTCGTTCAAATGGTGCAAACTGCACAGGGTATATCCGTAATGACGGAACTTACGGCCAACATGGACAAGCCATTGTAGCAAGTCTAAGGGATAGAGGAGATGATTCCATTTTTTATAGTAATGAATTCGCTGATTTTTCTAGCTCATGTCCTAACTGGCCAAATCTAACTCGTTCAGAGAAAGAGCACTTTTGGGTTTGGACTGTTGCTGCCATCGTCTATTCTGAGTCAACATGTCGATCGGGACGAATTAGTGTTAGAGGAACATATGGGACAGCTGTTGGCCCGATGCAAATGGAGCTTGAATCAAGTCTAAATAGATCTCGCGTCTCAAGAGCATACCCGCATACTAACTGTGCAGGACCTGGACCTGGCCCTCAACCAGATTTAGTTGGAAGTCATGCGAATAATCTAAGGTGTGGACTAGATGTACTTGAAAAACAACTAGCAACAGGAAAACCGCTGTATAGAACAAGACGAAGCACAGATATTTACTGGCAACACCTTAGACAAGCTAATGGTGGCCCAATTGGTAGAAAGATAAGACAGAACCCTAATTGTGTCGTGGAATAAAAATGAAGTTTTTATTTGTATTAACATTCTTCTTTGTCAGTACTAGCAATGTTTATGCTATTGATTTGCGTGAAAATGAAAACTACATCGCTATAAGTGAAAATGAATCATGCGAAGGTTTTGAACTTTTAAAAAGTGAAAATAAACAGACTCCATCATGGTTTCTAGGCCCAAGAATCATCATGTTTGAACCAGGTTATAAATCAACTGAACAAACAGTTTGTTCAATCACAAAAGAAACGAATTTAGTTAATAAGAAATGGATTCAAACTACAAGATCTCAAAATTGTAAGGATATAGAACTGCAATTTTATCGATTAGAAACACTAGAAGAATCCAACAATCTCCTTATTTATAGCTCTGAAATCACCTATGATAACCAAAAAGATCAAGTACAGAAGTTAAGTTGTCGATATAAGAAAAAAGCCGTCAAAAACTAACCAGTCTCACAATTACACCAGTCTCTTTGTGGTCCCAAGCACGCTAATAAGTTTAGGTATTTAGACTAGAAAATATTGGCACGTAACTCGCAGTATAAATCATGAGAAAGCTGGATCAAGACAAGGAGGTTTTGATGCGTGCAGGACAGATCATCAGGACGACGATTATTAGTTTAGCGTTTGCCACAACGACTCAAGCTGCCCTTTGGTTTAAGATACCAAATGCCAATGAGGAGATTAAGCAATTTGGAAAAGCCAGCAAAGAGGAGCTAGATCCACATAAGATTGAAGTCATGATATGGAATCAATACAAAGGAAAAGAAAGATCTTATCGCAGAGAGTATCAAAGACTAGGCCATGGAAAGGATGTCTTAATACTCCAAGAAGCAGTGATGGATAAGAAGATGTCTCAGATTTTTTCGTCGCAAAGAGATATCCACACAATATTTGCATCGAGTTTTGTCTATCGATTAAGAAATAAAGCAACTGGTGTGGCATCGGCGGCAAGAGTAAAAGCATCATCATACCTAGCACAAAGAAGTCGCGGTAAAGAAATTGTCGGCTCAACACCGAAAATGGTTCTCTTTGCAACTTACCCACTAAAAGGCAGAAGTGACGAATTGATGACAGTCAATATTCACGCACTTAATTCTGTAACATGGCAGACACTAGCGGTACAAATTCTTGATGCTTTAAAAGTTGTAAATGCACATGAGGGTCCAGTTGTCTTTGGTGGTGACTTTAACACTTGGTCAAAAAAGAAACTTGAATACGTCTTTCACGCTATGAAAAAAGCAGGGCTTGAAGAAGTTAAGTTTGCTCATGCTGAGCGTAAGATGAAGGTCTTTGGTAGAGAGCTTGATCACGCTTTTACTAGAGGATTAAAAATCTCTAATGCAATTGTAGAAAAGACTGATGGCGCAGATCATCAACCTCTTCTCCTAAGGGCACAAGTTCGTTAAACTAGGGCATGGAAAATGCTTCATCAAAGATTC
>CAXBMT010000261.1:0-3037 GCA_963976925.1 uncultured Bdellovibrionales bacterium | reverse complement strand
CTAATTTCGATGACAATCAAATTAAGGCCGTCTTCTCTCAAGATGAAGTCGCATGTTGTAAACCAGCAGGCGCCTTAGTTGATGCTAACGATGATCCAAATCTTTGTTGTACGGGCTTCATCAGAAGCTTTAATAATGGCCAAGGTGGTCGCTGTGCACTTCCAGATTATACAAACGTATCAGTGCATTTGAATCGATACGTTTCATCAGTTGCCAAGGATCTAGATAGCTCATTAATTGACTCTGCAACTGGCTATATTATTGACCCATCTGTTGTTGAACAGCTTGCTTGTCAGCTTGATGTCTGCGCAAGTGGTGTTCTGGCCCGTGGTATCAGTTACTCAGCTCTTCCAGTTCCAGGTAAAGTTGACTCTCACCCTAACTTTACAACTAGAAGGTTTATCGAAGGTAATCAAGAAGCTGATAATGCAAACGGCATTTTAGATCTATGGGAAGCAGGTCTTAAGTGGAATAACCACGTCTATTGTGCTCCTGCACAAATACCATCAAATTCACCTGATATTATTGTTACGCCATGTTTTTAGAAGTAAACAATGATGCCAGCAAGTATTAATCTATACCAAAAATAAATCCATAGACCCACACGTGATAGTAAGCTCATAAAGAATTTGATCGTAATAATACCAACGACAAAAGAAACACAAACTCCTATCCCTACACTACTCCAGTTGATAGATTGAAGAGCATCAGACTGATAAAGACCAAGAAGTTTATAAAAAAAGCCACCAATAATAATTGGAAGAGATAATAAAAAACTAAAACTTGCCGCATCTTCTCGCGATAACCCAAGAAGTCTTGCGCTAGTTAAGGTGACACCAGAGCGGCTTACTCCTGGAAAGATAGCAAGGGATTGAGATAGTCCAATTAGAGCTGAACGAGTAAGATCTGCTTTCGCTGTTAGATTATGATTCTTTTTACCGATTGAATCGCACAGCCACATAAGAGCACCAAAAAAAACAAGATTAAAGGCAATAAAACTAGGACTTCTTCCGTAATCCTCAGCAAAGCCTTTGAGGCCAAAAACAAAGATGACTGTTACAAAAGAAGCCATATAGAAATTACGAGCGAATGCAGATTGATCAGCTTTTGTAATATTAATTGTTTGATACAAAAGTGTGCTAATTTTTTTCCGAAACGAAAAAATAACAGCTAAAGCAGTCCCCATATGCATGGCAAGGTCAAAGAATACACCAGGGTCTTTAGCCCCAAGAAAGTAAGGAATGAGAGCAAGATGCCCACTACTACTTACTGGTAGAAACTCTGTAATTCCTTGAATAACACCATAAATGACGGCAATAGTCGAATCGTTCACTGACTTCTCTCTATATCAAAAAATTCGTAATCATTTTTTTCTAATGCATGTCTGAGCATTAAAAACATCTTTTGAAGCTTTTTCAATTCTTCTCTTCCTTCACATACTAGATAGATTCGATTCATCGTAAGTCCAAGCCAAACTGAAAGTTTCGACTCGTTCTCCTTTAATGCATATCTTGATTTTTCAAAAAACCATTTATATGCATAGGCTTGAATCTTCTCCCTCTCTTGTGGCTCAAGGTTAGTTTTAAGTAAGTAATCAATAAGACTTAAAGGTGAAAGGTCTTTTTCCTTGATAATACTAGTTTCAACATCCTGCCATTTCGCTTGTGAGAAGAATGCTGTTGAAAAATCTCTTCTCGCGACTGCTCCACTTAAATCTGCATCCCATTCATATTTTAAAATATTGCCGCTAGTTATGCTTAGAGGAATTAATGTTTCACGGTATTTTTTTTCAATTGAGGATACATCTTCAAATAACTGTCTAAAACGTAAGTACTTTCTATCCCCTAAATAAACCGTATCAGCTCGAGGAGTGGCGCCTTTATCGACTAAACTTAAAAGGGCTTGCCTAATATCAACATAACCGCCTAAAAATGGACCATGTGTTTTTACATGTTCATATACATTCTTAAAAGAAAGTTCGAGAGCTGCAATCACTAGCTCTTCAACTTCAATAATTGATTTTTCATTTAACTCTTTTATTTCGTTTGAGCTAATTTCACCTGCTAAAAAAGGGTAAGACGAGTTAAAAAATGGGTTACCTCGTTTTGCAAGCTCTACTAGTCCTCTCCAATCAATTTGTGTTTCTTTTTTTAAATAACCTAAGGAGTCATTTTTGGTATCAAAAATACCTAAGAATGGTTTAATTCTTGTTTTACTTGCTTCTTTAGTCACTTCGAATTGTGGAAGTAAAATAAAACGATCTGCATCTAGATCTCCAAAAGTTACAAAGTCGAAGTACTGTGATGGAAAAAAACGAAACTTCGCAAAGTCTGTGTTTGGCTTTATTTTAACTGGCGGTATCTCTGAAAATTCAACATTTACGCCTTCAATAATTGCAAGGTTCCTAAGTAAAGGAGCAAACACACATAGAAAGATAAAGCTTAAAACAAGTGGCCTCGCGATATACCCTAGTAGTCCTCGAAAGCCTCTCCCCTTTTTTAAGAGCGCTGTACTGGCCCTTTCAATATAAGTTGGATCATTTTTAAGAAGTGGAATGAGAAATATTCCAAGTGGCAGCAAAACAAACTCAATGGCAATCCTAGAAGCACTAAAAAATCTTCCAGATATACCCTCAGCATTTGATGACAGGCCTAAAAACCATTGAAAAAAACTTACTCCAAGCAGGAGACTAGAGTAAAAACGTAAAACAGAAGTTATAACGTAAACGCAAGCAAGAGTAGCTATTGCATCTCCACCAGAGCCTTCTAGGCTAATCTGAGTCCTTAAGCTTGCATAAAACACTTGAATATGGCTTACAGAGATAAGTCCATGAAAGATCAATTGGCCTAAAGAGAAGTCCCCTAGATAGGCTAATATCCTCACCATCATTCCTGGATTTCTGTTAACAGCTGGCAACGAAAAGCTCTCCTTAAAATAATCAGTAAAACTGACCAACAATATTGGCACCTTCAAAAGCCAAATCAAGAGATCATTATAGCCTTTATCGACGACTCGAAGTTATTGTAATTACTGATAT
>CAXBMT010000260.1:0-3061 GCA_963976925.1 uncultured Bdellovibrionales bacterium | reverse complement strand
TGCTGGAATGTTGAAAAACAATACAAATATCTCTGGTTCAATCCAGTCTATGAATGTTTGGTATAAAGATATTTCTTAAAGGAATCCCTTTAGAAAGCTTCTTACATTATTACCTAGATCTTTTGTGTGATAGCCACCTTCTTGTAAAATTACAGTTGGGATATCTAAATCACAAATAAGTCTTCCGATTCTTTCATACTCTGCAGTATCAATTTCAAACTTACCGATAGGATCAAGCTTATAAGTATCAAAGCCAGCTGATACAATAATATGTGCGGGCTCAAAGGCGTTGATAGTTGGAAAGACTTGTTTCTTTAAAGCATTTTCATATGCCTTAAGTTTCGTCCCCGTAGGAAGAATAATATTTTTATTAAAACCAGTTCCTTCTCCAGCTCCCATCTCTGTGGAAAAACCAATCAGATATGGGAAGTAGTCTCTTGGATCGCCATGAATACTAATAACGAGAACATCTGGATCTTCGTAAAATATTTCTTGAGAGCCATTACCGTGGTGAAAATCAATATCAAGAATAACCACACGGCCTTTCTTTTTTAGCTCTCTCGCTGCAATCGCCGCATTATTAAAGTAGCAATATCCACCATAGGTATCAAAGGAGGCGTGATGCCCAGGAGGTCTTGATAAAGCATAGGCTACCTTCGCTTTTCCACTTGCCACGAGTTTTGTTGCCTCAAGTGCGCAAGCGGCAGACCACCCCGCAGCAGAGAGCGTTTTATTATTGAGAGGTGTTCCTGAATCAAAACAGTAATATCCGGCATGATTAAGATTTGAGGGGTTAGGTTCAAAGCCGGACCTCTGTAGAAATACACTTGGATAATACGCCTTATCATCTGGTAAGTGAGTGGCGGCATCGTAAAGAGACCATAATTGAAAGTTATGGACATCTCTAATGGCAGACATTGGTATTTTTTTGGGCTCAACGATATTGAATGATTCATCTTTTGATAACGCCTTAAAGATAGACTCAGCTCTTTTTGTACTCTCTGGATGCTTAATCTTATTGCCTAGAGCCCATTCATACTTAGGTGCAAATTCAAGTTGCTTTTGATTAAAGAAAACGGATAACTTTTCCATTAAGACCTCTTAGTGAATTACGGACTTTAAAAATTCTTTTGTTCTTGGATTTTGAGGATTATCTAGCAGTTCAGCTGGACTTCCTTGTTCAAGAATAACACCTTCGTGCAAGAAACATATTCTATCCGCTACAGCTCGAGCAAAACCAATTTCATGAGTTACGACAATCATTGTCATACCATCTCTAGCAAGATCTTTCATGACCTCAAGGACACTTTCAACAGTTTCAGGATCAAGCGCACTTGTAGGTTCATCAAATAGCATAATTGTTGGATCCATCGCTAAGGCTCTTGCAATAGCGACTCTTTGCTTTTGACCGCCAGACAACCTAGATGGAAATTCTGATGTTTTATCTACTAAATCAACTTTTTTAAGTAGTGAAGTTGCCTTTTCTTTAGCTTCGATTTTTGACATTTTTCTAACTTGAATAGGAGCTTCAATGATATTGGCCATGACATCAAGGTGCGGGAAAAGATTGAAGTGTTGAAAAACCATCCCCATATTTGATCGGATTTGATTAAGGTCATCTTTTTTAGGCTCGATTTTCTTGTCATTAAGAATGATTTCACCACTTGAGGCAAACTCTAAAAAGTTAAGACATCTTAAAAATGTACTTTTTCCTGACCCAGAAGCTCCTATTAAACAAACAACTTCACCTTTCGTAATATCGAGATCAATTCCTTTAAGAACTTCTAGTTCTCCAAAGCTTTTCTTAATATTCTTTGCTTGAAGAACTTTCATTAAGTTGCTCCAGATTTTTTAAGTCGTAATTCTAATTTTTGAACAAGAAAGCTTAAAATCATCACCATGACGAGGTAATAGAAAGCTACAATAATGAGATAAGTCATTTGATCAAAATTATTAGATCCTTGCGTTGTCGCAATGTTAAAGAGTTCATCCATTGAAATAAAGGCTGCGAGTGATGAGTCCTTTATAGCGATAATGAACTGATTACCAAGAGAAGGAATAGCTCTTAAGAAAGCTTGAGGAAGAATAACTCTTCTATAGGCAAGAACATTTGGCATTCCCAGACTCTTTGCAGCCTCGAATTGTCCCCTATCAATACTTTGAATTGCGCCTCTAAAGATCTCTGAGATATAGCCACCATTATGAAAAGCTAAGGCCAAAGTGGCAGCTAGAAAACTTGATATTTTCACTAAGTCTGTTAATCCAAAATAAAGGACAAAAATTTGAACAATAAGCGGAGTCCCTCTAACGATGGTTACGTAGAAGGTGGATATATGATTGAGGGCTTTAATTTTAGATAGAGATAAAAAGGCAAAGAATAAACCTATAACTAAACCAATTAACAACGATGTGAGCGACAACTGAATTGTTAGCCAGGCTCCCTTAAGAAAGAGAGGGTAGGATTCTGTAAATACATCAAGGATATGTTGAATAGTTGGCAATTCTATTGACTCACTTTGAGAGATTACTTTTAGGAACAGAAATATCTTTATCAAAATACTTCATGCCTAATCTCTTAAGTGTTCCATCATTACTCATCTCTTTCAAGGCCTTATTAATGTTAGCAAGCAATTCATTATTTTCTAATGAAACTGAAATTCCTTGCCGACTTTCACCAAGCATTTGGTGACCAAAAACTTTTAAGCCTCTTTTTATCGCCATGGCACCTGTCATAGCATCAGTGATAACGAAGTCGTGTCTGCCATTTTGAAGTGCTTCAAGTGAAGTTACATCAGAGTCATATATCTTTAAGTTGTCGCTAAAAGTTTTAGCAATTTGAAAGTATGTTGATCCTTTAGAGACAGCGATCTCTTTGTCTTTTAAGTCAGTGTTTACATCGATGGCAGACTGAGTACGAGTAAAAATTTGAGGTCCTGAATAATAATAAGGAATACTAAAGGCGACATGCTTTTTTCTTTCATCAGTTATTGTCTGGCTAGCCACACCTGCATCAAACCTTCCACTTTTTACTCCCTCAACAATTCCTGTAAATTTGAACTTA
>CAXBMT010000259.1:0-3093 GCA_963976925.1 uncultured Bdellovibrionales bacterium | reverse complement strand
TCATAAGCTATTGTTTCTCAAAGTCTTTTTAAGATCAATGAAAAGCATAAATGCCAAATAAGTACACCTGATGTTGCCTGATCGAGGCGATACAATAAGCCACGCTCATGCTGTTCTCGTGCAATCTCTAACAGTGAGCCATATCCAATTGATCTCATCCAAGACAAGATATTGTCGTTCTCAAGATAGCTAAGAGCATGGCCATGGATCTTAGCAGGCTTATGGATAACTAAAAAATCATCATTCTCTTCAAGGATATATGGAGTTTCGCCGGCATAGGTGGGACTTATCATCCCAAAATTAATCAAGTTTAAAGGAAGAGACAACTCATCCCTTGCTCGAATTTTTTTAGAGAGAAACTTTGATGGGTAGTGCTTTTTTAGCTGAGAGCGAGATAAACCTAGTTCTTTAAAGAGATCACTCGCTTGCTGCCAGTCTTTTAATGAACAAAAGCCAGCATCCATAAATAACCTTATTGCGCTTTACTGCCTGGAGCATTGAGATCAGCTTTTCGAATCATAAACTCAACTCTTCTTGATAGTTCATCATTTTCGTCTTGCGAGCGATTAGGAAGAGTAATAGTTCTGGTGTCACCATAAAACACAGTGGTAACTTTGCTTGCTCTGACACCACGTCGAATAAGCGACTTAGACACTGCTGCGGCTCTTTGCGCTGAAAGTTCAAATGCATCCTTACCATCAGTCGATCTTTCTCCTAGAGCGGCGTGCCCTTGAACAAAAACCACCCAGTCTTCAGTCGATAACATCTTAACTAAGTCATCATAAACTTGAACAATAATTTTTGAAGGTGTAACGCTTCCGCGATTGAAAAAGATCTTATCTTTTACGACAACTTTTATACCTTCGGTCATTTCATAGACATCAACATTTTCAGATAGTCCATATTGCTGAAGATCACTCTTCATATCATTTAAGTCTTCAGAGCTTTCTCTATTGATTTCGTGTTTATCGAGAAAGCCGTCAGTGGTTAAGAATTCAATCGGAAAAGGTTGAACTGGTGTCTGACTTTCCATCATAGTAGGAGCATCGTCTGCCGACTTACCTTTTTGAATGACTTCACCTTGTTTTAAAACGTTACCACCAAAGGCATTTCGAATTGATCCCATGGCCGCTTCGTATTTAGCAGATTCTGTTTTAGCAAATGAAAGGAGTAAAACGAAGAACGTTAAAAGAAGTGTAACCATATCTGAGAACGTGGCCATCCAACCAGGAAGACCTGGAGTACATGGAGGACATTTTACAGGAGCATCAGTGCTACCTTCGTCATCAGAAACTGGAGAATTTACTGCTTCTTCTGCCACAATCTATCCTATTCGCCTTTTTCATCGCCGTCGCCTTGATCTCTTTCAGCTGGCGGTAAGAAGGCATTAAGTTTTTCTTTAATAAGTCTTGGGTTTTCACCAGCAACAATGCCAAGAGTTCCCGCAATAATGATAGTCATTCGAGAAATCTCTGAAGTTGATCTGTAGCCAAGTTTATTTTTAATCGGGTTAGCCACAATATTGGCTAAACATGAACCATAGAAAGTCGTTAAAAGGGCAACGGCCATGGCCGGGCCAATCGCTGCTTGGTCAGAAAGGTTACCAAGCATGATCACAAGACCAATAAGAGTTCCGATCATACCAAAGGCCGGACCATCATCAGCAATACCTTGCATGATATCTTGTCCAATTTTATGTCGATCTCCCATGGCATCAATTTCTAGTTGTAAAATAGAAGCGATAACTTCTGGCGGTCTGTTATCAGCAGCAAGGGTCATCGCTTTTTTCATAAACGGATCATCAATTTGAACTTTCTCAAGTGCAAAAACTGATTCACGTCTTGCAGTCTCTGCAAGTTTTCCAATTTCTTCAATCGTTGATTTAATATCCATTGGTGCATAGAAGACTGACTTCATGACGACACCAACGACACCCTTCACAATTTCGAGAGGCCATTTAACAAAGGTTGAACCAAGAACACCAAGTCCCACAACGAGTACCGATGGTACGTCGATAAAGGCGATGATATCTCCCCCTGCGAAAATCGAACCAACGACGGCTCCCACACAAAGGACGAGACCTATAATTGTAGCTAAATCCATAAGGACAATCCTGTTACATTCAAATATCTATGCTTAAGTATCGGAAATCCTGAAAAGGATTTGAGTAAAATCGACGTAGGTAGTTGGATTGTGGAAATTTTGCCTGTAAAACTATATTACTCAGATTTTGGAAACTTAAAAAAGTTAGTATTCATCGGGGTTTTAAATTCCGAGTCAAAAGGTTGGCCAATAATGTTTATATCTCGCTTACAAGAAAATAAAATCCCTGTTACGCGAAAATCTATCGATACATTACAAATTAATCTTGGAAAACTCTGCAACCAAGCCTGTCGACATTGTCATGTTGAAGCTGGACCAACACGTACTGAAAATATGACCAAGGAAGTTTTTGATCGTTTACTACAACTCATCGATAGCTCTCATGTTCGTACCGTTGACTTAACAGGTGGCGCGCCAGAATTGAATCAGCACTTTAGATGGTTTGTTAAAGAGATTAGAGCAAGAGATATTGCAATCATTGATCGCTGCAACTTAACAGTTTTATTTGAACTAGGACAAGAAGATCTGGCTGAATTTCTAGCCCAAAACCAAGTACAAATTGTCGCTTCTCTTCCTTGCTACTCAAAAGAGAATGTCGATAAGCAACGAGGTCAAGGCGTCTTTGAAAAGTCTATTAGAGGGCTAAGAAACTTTAATCAGCTGGGATATGCTAGTGATCCGAAGTTAACCCTAGACCTTGTTTATAATCCCCTGTCGGCCACACTCCCACCGTCTCAAGAAAAACTTGAAAAAGATTATAAGGCAAACTTAAAAGAGTGGTTCGATATCAGCTTTAACAATCTCTACACTATTACGAATATGCCGATTAAAAGATTTCTCGAAGATCTCGAAAGAAGTGGAAAGTATGAGGAATATCAACAAACTCTTATCGATGCTTTTAATCCATCTGCTGCCGCAAATATGATGTGCTTTAATTTAGTTTCCATTGGCTATGACGGACAAATATACGACTGTGACTTTAATCAAATG
>CAXBMT010000258.1:0-3095 GCA_963976925.1 uncultured Bdellovibrionales bacterium | reverse complement strand
ACCCAAGAAACCCTAGGGTCCCAACCGTTCATATGAACTTCAGAATGATTCAAGTTGGTACCAAGTATTGGTTTGGAGGTGGTGCTGATTTAACTCCATACTACCCACACGAAGACGATTTTAAGTACTTTCATCAGTCATGGAAAACCGTCTGCTCAAAATACGATCAGTGGGAACAAATGAAGACAAAATGTGATGAATACTTCGTCAACACTCATCGAAATAATGAAATGAGAGGAGTTGGTGGTATCTTTTTCGATCATTACAATACCGGTGATATTGAAGCTGACATGGCGATGTCAAAAGAGCTCTCTTTAAACTTTATGGAATCCTATTTCCCTATCGCAGAAAAACGAGTTGAAGAGAAGTTCACTGAGGCAGATGAAGATTTTATGCTTCATAGAAGGGGACGTTACGTAGAGTTTAATCTTTTGCATGATAGAGGAACATTGTTCGGTCTTAAAACAAACGGTCGAATAGACTCGATTCTCATCTCTTTACCTGCAAGGTGTAAGTACACCTATCAGTACAAGCCAGAGGTAGGATCTGCTCATGAAAAGATGTTAGATTTTTATAGGCCAAATGAATGGGCTTGAATTGTCGATGTATTATCAAGCTTTTCCAAAGAGTTTGAAATCTCAAACAATTGATCGGATGAAGAGTCCCTAAAATATTGCTAATATACTAGTAATTTATAACCAAGGATCAATATATGAATAATACACGTCGTTCTTTTTTTAAGAAAAGTTTAATGGCTCTAGCTGCTCTTCCGCTTATTAAAACAAGCGATGCTTTTGCTGCAGTAGCTTGTCCCCAAGACCCACCAAAAGATGCAAAAGCCTTAAAGAAACTTTTAGATCCAGCTTCTTCAACTGGTAAGCGTCTTGATTACGTTGCTAACTCAACTGAATCAAAAAACAAGAAGTATAAGAAAGGCCAAAATTGCGGCAACTGTAACTTCTATCAAGATAAGAAAGTGGTAGAAAACTATGCCCCATGCTCAATGGCAGCTAATCGTTACGTTGCAGAATGTGGTTGGTGTAAAAGTTATCGCGCTAAAAAAGCTTAAAAAAATAGCCCCTCTTAGAGGGGCTTTTTTTATTGATTAATGGCTCTCGCCAATTGATCGTTCTCTCTCGCAAATCGATCTAACTCAACACCCATTCTAGCGTTAAGGCGCTGCTGCTGTTTTGATCTACTTTCTAAATCATCAATTCGTGCTTGCAGGCGCGTGATCAAGTCATCCTTGGAGAGTACTTCAAGCTGAAGCATCTCATTGCTTTTTTGTTGTTGTTCAAGTGCTCTTTCAATTTCACTTCTAAGCTTACTTTCGGCAGAGAATCTTTTTTTAATAGTCTCTATCTCAGTATATTGGCTGCGTTGAACCGCATCCAAAGAATTTTCATATTTTTGTAAACGATCTAAGCTTCTTTGTGTTGTTTCAAGAAGTGCTTCCGTTTCATTTAGCTTTGAAGTCGTTGCATCCAAATCGTCACGAAGTGAGCTGATTTGTTTTTTTGATGAGTTAATGATGTCTTTATTTTGAGTGGACTGATTTTCAATCTTAATTTCAAGACGATCTTTAGTTTTAGTGAGTTGATCGAAAGTAGCTTTAAGACTACTTAACTGAAGCTTTAGAGACTGAATCTCAGGCTCTCTGGCTTCCCAAACACCTTGGCAGACATTGAATGCACTTGTTTTACGATGAGGCTTAAATAACGCTTCATGCGAGTTAACTAGGTCCTCGAAACTTTCATAGAGCTTGTTCATGCTCACTCCATCCTTGAGTAAGTTTAAGTTACTGATATTTAATTGTGACATAAACATAACCAATGGATCAAACTTTTAGTAACTAATTGATTTTACAGGGCCTTTGACAGCTTTCCGCCATTCTTGTCAATGGATTTTAGTGATAGAGGGCAAAGGCGCTGCTAGAAATCGTCATCGAAACAAATCAATCCGGGAGGACAAGATGAAAAAACTATTAACCATATTAATGACGCTTTCTCTGTTTATTACTTCAAATGCGGCTATTGCCAGTGATGTTGGATCTTTATTCAAGCTAGATACTAAGGAAGAGTTCTTTAAAGATTTTGATCAAAAAATGAGTGCATCAAAAAAACAAATCAAAAAAATTCTTAAAAAAGATGATGCTTATCTTGAAAAGAACCTTGGTGAACAAGTTAAGCTCTTAAAAGACAATCAGGAAGAACTTCTATTTGACTTAGGTCTTGATCATATTTCATCAACAAGAGAAGTGGTGGAAGTTATGGCAACAGACGAAGCTAAAGCTGTTGTCTTAAAGCATATTGAAAATAAAATTTTTGAAGCAGGTGGATTTGAAGCCTTTAAAGATAAAGTTAATTCAAATCAAAAAGGATTTATTAGCGATATTTTTAGAGGACTAGTTCGTGCTTTGCAAACAGTTTTGCTGTGGATCTTCGTTTACCCACTCATGGTACTTCTAGTCTTGAGCGGTGGCTGGTGTTAATTGATCGAAAAGATTATTGATTAATTGATTATCAACATCTCCGTGAAGAGCGCAACCAAGTTCTAATAGATAAATCATCATAAAGCTTTCTTTTGTTAACTCGGGAGAAAGCTTTTTTAGCAATAAATAGAGACTCTCTTCAGCATTTTTAATAATACGGCCAATTTCATTATCTTTACGCCGATTAAGATAAAAGAGAACAAGAAGGTAAGGCATCTCTTTGAGTTGTTCCAAGACCAGCTTGATGCGATCTTTAGGTAGAATTGGCTCAAGCCCTTCAAGGTTAAAAACAGTTTGCACCATATATTTCATGGCTTCATTTAATAACTGCTCTTTTTCTTTGCCGTAGTAATAATAAATGAGTGTTCTAGATATACCAGAATCGGACGCGACCTGTGATATTGTCCAAATAAGGTGGCCCTTATTCACCTCTAGCTTAGTAACACTTGCTAGGATCTTATGGTGAATATCTGCCTTTGATTGCTCCAACTAGAAATCTGGAGCGATATAGACTTCAATTTCTGGGTCAAACTCATCTCTAAGGATGGCCTTAATCGCTTCAAGTGTTCCTGTGGTTGAACTAGGGCATGTTCCACATGCACCT
>CAXBMT010000257.1:0-3212 GCA_963976925.1 uncultured Bdellovibrionales bacterium | reverse complement strand
CAAGTCTTAGGCAAAAGTCACCGATAATTGGTTGTGGTATCAATAAAAAGGAGTCTAGAGACATGAAAATCAGTCTCAAATTGATTGTTTTTACAATTTTAGCAGTTTTTGTCGTTAAGATTTCAGTCGCTGACTCTTGGAATACGAAGAAAAGTCCAAAAGTGGCACAAAAAAGTCTATCTAGTCTCTACTAGTTTTTTAAACGAATCACCACGATCGGCGTAGTTTTTAAAACTATCAAATGATGGGAATGCTGGTGAGAAAAGTAAGACTCCATCTTCTGACCACTTCTTCAGTATTGAATCAAACTCTTCACAAACTAATAGATCTGAAAACATCTCCTTCATCTCTTTTGAATACTTGTGAGCAAATTCACCAAAGATCATCACTTTAACTTGATAGTGATTTAAACGATCGAGTGTATCTTTATCGGGAAGGTCATTCTCGCCTCGACACTTTCCGCCTATAACTAAGCTTAGGGAACGATTAAACCACTTCTCATCAGTTCGAACTGACTTTACTGCCGCCAAAGTACTTGCCCAGTTTGTACTTTTTGAGTCGTTTAAAATAAGAGCTGTATCTGTTTCCAACACTTTTTCTAAACGATGACTAACTCCTTTAAAAGAATCAATCACATTTTGAATAGCAGATGTTTTTACTGATGCTGCTTGAGCTAAACGTGTAGCAAAAGCAAGGTTAACTAAATTATGATGACCAAAAGGCTGAAAGTTAGAAATAACAAGATCATCAAAGTGTAGACTATTAGGATCAATTCTCTCCCAAAACCAAGCTCCAGGACGAACAATTTTCTCACTCCAAACATCATCCTCTAAACTTAGAAAGAGATCGCCTGCACCTAATCGCTTAACGATATTTCCCTTAGCTTCGGCATAATCTCTTACGCGTTTATAGCGTTCTCCGTGACTGGCACTGATATTTAAGATGGCACTGCCATGGGGTCTAAATTGATCGAGACTCTCTAACTGAAAGCTCGAGAGTTCCAAGACAATTGATTGAGGAAAGTTATCTTCATCTAATTCATTATTTACATATTTTAAGCAAAGTTCACTTAAAGGTGTGCCAATATTTCCACCGACAAAGTAATGCTGCTCATCTGCTTCAAGCATTTGCGCCAACATTGTCACGGTCGTCGTCTTTCCATTTGTCCCGGTGATAGCAAGCCACTTAGTTAACGGAAAAACTTTGGACAAGATTCGAAAACTTAATTCTATTTCGTTCCATACTGGAATACTTTTTTCATGAGTAAGACCCAGAACCTCATGATCACGTGGAATTCCTGGACTTAGTAAAACGAGATCACAGCTAGCTAAGGCAGCACTAGCGGAAGGATCATTTTGCGAAAAAAACTCGTACTGCCCCTCAAGGGTTTCAACTTGTTGATTGACGACAACTGTCTTGCAGCCCAAGGCTTGGCACAAGGTAAAGGCCGAGCGACCAGTCACCCCTAGGCCAAAAATTCCAATTTTGGCTTTACGAAGACTTTCTAGACTGGCGAAATCGATGCCCTTCACTTATAAACTCCCTATGCAACTAGGCTTACAAGAACATTATAACGAATTATTGCAACTTTTGCGCGACAATCACACCTGTTGGGATCAAGAAGTTCTTAATTTTTACCCTGACTCTATCGACCGGCCACCACAAGATTGGCTAGAAGCCCTTTCTACACTAACTCTTGATCAACTATGGCTCCTCGATTCTAAGCAGGACTTTAGTCAGATTAGTCACGATAAAATGCGAAGATGCTTTGAAAGACTTGAAGAGCTAACTTCCATAACTCACAAAAAGGCTTCTATAGACCCTCAGTACAATGAAGCAGATGCTTTTTTTGGAGTTAGAGGTAAAAAGCGTTACGAGATAGCGACTTTGGCGCCAATCTTAAAAGAATTCAAACAGCATTTTAATTTTAAACGACTCATCGATATAGGCGGAGGCCAAGGTCATTTAGGTCGAGTGGTATCCAAGCATTTTGGAATAGAAACAATAAGCTTAGATCGTGATCCTCACCTTTTAAGTTTAGGTAAAAAAAATGTTAATCGCTTGCAGCATAGAACTCTGCCCAACGGAGCAGCTAGCATTAGCTTTAAAGAACTTTATATTAAAGATGGTGATGTCCTACCAGATTGTTTTGACGAGAACTCTTTCATTTTAGGACTGCACACTTGCGGCGATTTATCTTGTCACCTTATGGATTATGCCAATCAAGCTAGATCCAATGGGCTTTTAAGCTTTGGCTGTTGTTATCATAAGATGAGTCTTGATAGTCACGGCCATGCTAAGAACGGACCAAGCGATCTTCCTTTAAATCATCATGCTTTAACACTAGCGACTCGTGGTCATCGAAGCGAGAGTCGTGAAGCATTCGATCTTAAGCTTCAAGTTAAGCGTCACCGCTATGCTCTTCACCTCTTTCATTTTCATGAGCGTAATATAAGACGCTTTTATCCTATGGGGGAAACAAAAGCTAAAGAGTATACAGGACCTTTTTCAGACTATGCTCTCTCTAGACTTGAAGCTTATCAGATACCTGCAACTGCAAGAGAGTTGGAAGACTTTTATCAACAGGAATGGGTCATTCAGCTTTATAAGAAAATGATCTGCGCTAATCTCATTCGCTGGCAATTTGGCCGAGCTATAGAACTCCTCATCCTTTTAGATCGTGCCCTCAAGCTTGAAAGACAGGGTTTTCAGGTTGAAATCAACACCTACTTTGATGAACTACAATCGCCCCGAAATATTGGAATTCTCGCGAGACAATGAAATCAGCATTGCGTAAAACTAGTGTCAGCCTGACACCTAATTAGCTGATTCTTCACGATCTTTCTTAAAAGACAATACAAACAAGCTTAAATTTAATCTGTCTGAATAATTTATAGTGCCATTGCCAGTTTGTTTAGGCATTTATAGATTGCTGCAATCAATCTTAAGGGGACAAGAAAAATGAAAATTTCTGGATTAATCGTTGGTATTCTAACAATGGCAGGAGCAAATGCTTATGCTCAAACTTGCGCTGTCGACATGGTTCGCTATGGAACAGTGGTTGAGACATTTTATGCTCAGCTCGATCAAAACGGTCGTTGTCGTGATGCCCTTAGAGATTGTGCACGTGCACGTACTCTTCAAGGAGCTGGAACAGAGACAACTTGTCAGCCATCGAGATCGGAAGAGCACACGTCTGAACTCCAGTCACG
>CAXBMT010000256.1:0-3217 GCA_963976925.1 uncultured Bdellovibrionales bacterium | reverse complement strand
TTCAAAAGCAAAGCCTATCTATGAAGAAATGTCTGGTTTTGAAGATGATTTCAAAAGTGACACTTTATCCGATACCTTAAAAACCTATATTGATAAGATTGAAAAGCATGTTGGCATTCCAGTCGGCATTCTTGCCTTTGGACCAGAGCGCCACCAAATTAAATTTGTTAAAGAATATTTTTAATGGGATCAAGTTGCTGCGACTCTAAATCCGAAGACCTCAAAGGTTTAGTAAAAAGCCAGTCACGAGTTCTTTGGATTGTTCTAGTCATCAATCTTGCCATGTTCTTTGTTGAATTTCTCTTTGGCTACTTTTCTCACTCACAAGCACTTATGGCTGACTCTCTCGACATGATGGGAGATGCACTTGCCTACGCGAGTAGTCTTTATGTGGTAAGTCTTGGTATCAGAGCTAAGGCTAAAGCTTCCATTTTTAAAGCAGTTCTCATGCTCTTAACAGGATTGGGAGTTTTAGCAGAAAGTATTTACAATTTTTATAGCCCCACAGTTCCAGTCTATCAAACGATGACGATCGTAGCCTTTATTGCCCTGGCAATGAATACCCTTTGCTTATTCTTACTAACAAGACATAAGGACGATGATATCAATTTTAAATCCGTTTGGATTTGCTCTAGAAACGATATCGTTTCAAATATAAGTGTTATTATTGCCTCATTTTTTGTTTATACATACAATAGTCATTGGCCTGATCTTATTGTCGCCATCGGAATCACGCTTTTATTTATGAAGTCATCCCTAAGCGTATTCATGGAAGCGAGACAAGAATTATGATTTTTTATGCTTGGCTTATTTCATTAATAGCAACTCTGGGAAGCTTATTTTTTAGTGAAGTGATGGAGTTTGTTCCTTGTTCTCTTTGTTGGTATCAGCGTATTGCCATGTATCCTTTGGTTATCATCCTTGGAACAGCACTTTGGAAGAATGTAAAAGACATCCACGTCGTTGCGATGCCACTAGCTATTATCGGCTGGGCTCTATCTGTTTACCATATTGGTGTTCAATATGATCTTATCCCTGAATCAGCCTCTCCTTGCATTCAAGGAATTCCATGCTCATCCATGTATATTAACTGGCTAGGATTTATTACAATTCCAACTTTATCTTTTATCGCCTTTTCTCTACTAAATTTCACTTTATGGAAGTCTAAAAATGAAAAATAAAAAAACATTAATTCTTGGAGCTACGACTCTTTTACTGGCCATTTTTTTAGCTGCTTCACTTTGGTACAAAAACCAAAAAGCAGAGACTTTTACGAAAGAAGTTTCTAAGAAACAGACAATGCTTGAGCGTGAGCATTCCGTATCCCTTGGTGACCCTGATGCCAAAGTCACTCTTGTTGAATTTCTAGATCCCGAGTGTGAAAGCTGTCGTGCCTTTTATCCATTTGTTAAAGAACTACTTTCTAAATATCCAGACGTCAGACTAGTTGTTCGTTATGCTCCTTTTCATCCAAATTCCAAGTTCATTATCAAAGTTATTGAAGCCGCCAGAAAGCAGGACAAATACTGGGAGACTCTAGGATTGTTATTTTATTATCAACCTCAGTGGGGCTCTCACCATGACCCTAAACCGGAACTTGTTTGGAACTATCTGCCAGAGCTAGGCCTAGATATCGATAAGCTAAAAGAAGATATGAAAGATCCTAAAATTCAAGAAATCATCGATATCGATGAATCTGACACTAAAAGCTTAGGCGTTAGAGCGACACCTGGATTTTTTGTCAACGGTAAGCCTTTAACGGAGTTTGGTCATCAGCAGCTTGAAGCACTTATTCAGTCTGAACTAAAGTAATTCACCTGTTAGAAATTGTTGATTACTAGAAATAATTTGAGTTCTAACAATCTTGTTAGATAAATCAATCGGGCTTTGGGTTAATACTCTTACATAATTAGGAGTATAACCTTCCCAAAGTCCCTTCTTGTTTTTTCGCTCATAAAGAACATTTGAAACATTTCCAATTTGATCTTCAGCAAACATAGCAAGTTTTGCTTCACCTAGTGCAATAAGAGATTTCACTCGCTCTTTCTTCACACCATGTTGAATATGATCTTCCATTTTAGCGGCAATAGTATTTTTCCTCGTTGAGAAAGGAAAAACATGAAAGTGAGTTAAAGGTAACTCTTTGGCTAAATCATAGGTTTCTTTAAACTGTTCGTCAGTCTCACCAGGAAATCCAAGTTGAAAATACAGTAAGAACCTTTCTCTGATCTGTTACGACGATCGTTACTTCTGCTTCAAGAATTCTATCCATGGTTTTTCTATAAAATGCCACATCATATTTTCTGCGCATTTTAGTTAGGATCTCATCACTGCCACTTTGAAGCGGAATATGAAAGTGAGGCATAAACTTTGGACTTGAAGCGAAGACATCTAGAAGCTCATCACTTAGAGTATTTGGCTCAACACTTGAAAGCCTAAGCCTCTCTAGCCCATCAAGCTCTAAGACTTGTCTTACGAGATCGGCCAGGCGCTCGCCACTAGAATGTTCATACTCACCAATATTGACACCAGTAAGAACGATTTCTTTAAATCCTTGAGATAAAACTTTTTTCGCCTCAACAATAGCGCTCTCAATGCTAATAGCGCGTGAGCGACCTCTAGCTTGAGGAATAATACAAAACGAGCAAACATAGTTGCAGCCGTCTTGAATCTTTAAAAAAGCCCTTGTATGGCCCTCTGACGATGAGGTAGCAGCACCATAGAAGTCTGATGTTTTATCAATATGGATTTGATCTGTTTCTTCTTCACCCAAATAATCAAAAACTTTATATTTCTCAGTAGTTCCAAGAACCAGATCCACGCCCTGCATTTTGGAGATTTTTGGTGCATCCATTTGTGCATAGCAACCGGCAACGACGATCTTCCCCTCTGGACTTGATCGATGAGCTTTATTGATAAGATTTCTACATGTGGAGTCTGCGCTGTCTGTGACAGTACAAGTATTGATGAAAACGACATCGGCATTCTCTCCAAATGGAACGACCTGATAGCCTCTTTTCTCGAAACCTGCAGCTATAGAGCCTGTTTCAGAGAAATTTAAGCGACAACCTAGAGTGTGCAAGGCAACTCGCTTAGCGGATGAAGAATGTGTCTCTAAACTATTCATTTTTAGCTTCCAAAGGGAAATCCCTCAATTTGAAGCTGACATTAAACGAAGGGCGTCAAAGGCGCAAGATTACGCAAGAAAAAGAGCTTA
>CAXBMT010000255.1:0-3231 GCA_963976925.1 uncultured Bdellovibrionales bacterium | reverse complement strand
TTACAAAGCCCTGGTCAAAAACACGGACAACGAATTGCCGGTATTATGGTAACGAATCCAAATACAGCAGGCCTATTTGAAACACGCTTTAAAGAAATGGCTGATCTGATTCATGGAGTTGGTGGCCTCGTCTATATGGACGGTGCGAACATGAATGCCATCGCAGGTTACGTGAACCTCGATGCTATGGGTGTCGATGCTGTTCACAATAACCTACATAAAACTTGGACTATCCCTCATGGAGGAGGTGGCCCAGGTGATGCAATCGTTGCTGTAAGTAGTCGAGTTGCTGACTTTATGCCAAAATGAGTGCAGTTGCTGTCTTGTCGGCTAAGTATCTTTATTCAAAACTTAAAAACGATTTCCCAACTCTTCCAGCTGGCTCACATGATGAAGCTCGTATGCACGAGTTTATTCTGACACTTTCAAAAGAAACCTTTGATCGCTGTGCTAGTGCCGGTGTTCCAAAAGCTTCTGTTATTGGTAAAGTTGGAAAGTTATTCTTAGACTTCGGTCTTCATGCTCCAACAGTTGCTTTTCCTGAGCAATATGGATTGATGATTGAGCCGACTGAGAGTTTCACTAAGGCTGAGCTGGATCGCTTCATCGAAGTGGTTAATGCGATTTATGTTCTTGTCAGAGAGAATCCTGAAGTCTTAACCACAGCTCCTCACTTCACACCAATCAGTAAAGTGGATGAAGTAGGTGCCAATAAGAATCTCGTGCTTAGTGGTGATTTATCGACACTGCCAAAGATTCTTAAAAATAGAGTTGAGCCAGGTGCTTTAGGTAAAATGCCAGTCAATGACATTATTAAGAAAATCCTAGAAGCGCACGAAGCTAAAAAGAAACACTAAGAGCAAAGCCCTCGAAAGAGGGCTTATTTATTTCTTAATTTTCAACCGATAAGAGCCAAAGATTACTGGCTCATTAAAGAGATGAACATCATTTCTTGAAAATGCGACATTCTTATTAATCCAAAAGTCGATATTAATTATTTCACCACCAAAGTCGACTTCATTACGGTTATACTTCAATCTAAAAATCTGCTCAAATTTATCTTCAACAATACTATTTGTAAGTAAATCATATTGCCCATCAACATAAGATTTAAAGCTAACTCTAAATGGCTTAGCCTTAATTAGTTCTTGGTTAAAATTAAAATACTTAAGCGTTTGATAAGCAGATACAGCAACAAAGCGGTATCCCGTTAAAGTTCTCTTACATTGATAACTTTTCATTTTTACAGTAACAAAGACATTATCATCACTTAATTTTGTATTTAATAACTCTAATGAGTAAACTCCTAATTTATACTGATTCGCATCCTGAATAGTTACACATTTAGCTGCAGTCCCATCAAAAACCTTTACGATTTGAGAGTCTTCAGCAGCAAATATATTAGATGCTATTAATACTAATAAGAAAAACTTTTTCATTTTGTCCCTTCTATATTTTAACGTACACAATAATACATAAACTCGCGTGCGTTAACATCTTGTGGTCTTCTTACTGGTGTTGGATTTCTTAGAAACGGTGCTAATACGTAACCGTCTTTTAACGCCCACACTTTATTCGCTAGACCAATTCCACCATTCCAATCCCCTAGCATAGAGACATACTCATACTCAGCGCGAGTTGGTAGACGAGCATCAATCATTTCACAAGAATCTTCTGCTAACTGTGGTGATGGGGCACGATCAACGGGAGTACCAGGTGCTCCGATTAATTGAAGATTGCGACTTCCCATTCTAATGGTTGAAGGAAACTGAGCACGCTGGAACATTTCAAACATTCTAGAGGCAATCTGACTCATAACATACTGAGGTTTACCCTGGCCTTGAAAGTTCAAAGTTTCGCCATTTTTTTTAATCACATGAATCGTTACTAAAATATTGCCGCGACAATCAGGAGCATAGGCATAAGTACCGTAAGCAATAGCATCAAGCTTAGTTAAAAGGTTATTGTCCATATAACCTGGGCGCTGACCATTTCTAACAGCGTTCACAACATCAACTAAAGGCATGGCGTGATTGAATGAGATATTTTTATTTCTTGGGCGAAGATCTTGATAAAGCTTGTCGACATAAGACTTAAGCGTCGCTTCTAGAGTTACATCAAGGCCATAACCCTGAATTGCCATTCTTCTATTTTTATCAATCAAAGCATCTATTGTTACGAGCATATCCAGCGCTTCACCACCTGTGGCACCAGAGCCCATAAGCTGAGAAGCTTGATCGACCATCTCTTGAGTTGTTTCACTACGAGATCTTCCGTAAGCATCTTGATATTGGCATAGGTCAGCACCTCTAATAAAAGCGATGGTAGGCCAAAGACTAATAGCGTAAGAGTTCAGTGATAGAAGAAAAAGCAAGCTAGCTAGTAGTGATTTCATAGGAAAGCTCCAAAAGATATTTAGAGCTTAGTAACATAGAGAAGTAATGACCCTTAAGGGAGTAAATCTGAACGTATAAATAACACCCTAATAAAGAGTTGTTTCTAATGTCTTTGGGTTAACAAGCGTTCTGGTTGGGAAACTCAAATTCTTCGACTTGAGCCCAGGATCGCTCTCTTCAGCGTCAGTTAAATAACCGGTATCGATAGTTGGATGCATTTGAAAGCGTCGCTCGATAGCATTGATGACAGTATATGGTGTTCTATGCATCGCCTTGAAGACAAAGCGAGCCAAAGAAGTTACGTGTGCTCCTCCGCGAGCAACACCTTCAGGCATGGCCATACTATAGACTTCAAACGCTTTAACCTTCTTACCACCAATTCTCATATCTTTAATATCGATATCACCTTTTATGTCTTTCTCAATTCTAAAAGTGATACCAGAAAATGATAGTCCTAAATTATTTTTTACGACGACCTTAATAACTTCTTTGACAAGAATCCCATAAATCTTAGCGCGATAAACATACCATCCACGATAATCATTAAAGTCGAAGAATCTTGGGTGAGCTTCCAGAAGATCACGTCTCGTAACCGGACCTGCAACTGGATAGTTTGGACCTGTCATTGATGACGTGTGAATAGCAATCTCAGTTCTAGCGGCATCTCTCATGGCATCAGTAACAAATAATGCCCAAAGGTTTTCATTAGACTCTCTAAGTGGATCAAGCTTACTTTCTCCAACGACTTTATTAAGCCATGAGCGACCATACAAATTATCGAGGTCATCATTTGCTTGAGCGATCTTTTCTTCAACAATTGGATCTTTTTCAATAT
>CAXBMT010000254.1:0-3246 GCA_963976925.1 uncultured Bdellovibrionales bacterium | reverse complement strand
TTACGATGAATCCAAGCGTTTTGCCGAAGCGATGACCATGAGCTTTCATCGCCGCTACGGTCTTGATACAAGAATCATCCGTATCTTTAATACTTATGGGCCTCGTATGCGTCCTAACGACGGTAGAGTGATTCCTAATTTTATTAATCAGGCCATGGCCGGTGACGATATAACTGTTTATGGTGACGGCACACAGACTAGATCTTTTTGTTATGTAACTGACTTGGTGAACGCTATCCATAATGTCATGTTCTCAAGCGTGCACACACCATTCAATTGCGGTAACCCAGATGAGTACTCGATCTTAGAATGTGCTAAAGAAATTATTAAGGTCTTAGGTTCTAATTCTAAGATTGTTCATAAGGCACTGCCTGAAGATGACCCTAAAAAACGTCGTCCTAATCTTAATAAGCTGCAATCAATCTCTGATTACAAACCAGTTGTTGGTTTTGAAGAGGGTATTAAAAAGACTGCAGAATACTTTAAGTCTTTAAAATGAAAGTAGCTTTATCAACTGATTGGATTTACGGACGCGACCACGGCATTGAAATGCTTGATATGTTGGCTGAACTCTATAGAGAAGCTCCTCTCTATACATTAGCTTTCAAAGAAAACTCTATCTTAGGACCAGTTGTTGAAAGACCCATTCATTCAACATTTCTGTCTCATAAAGCTGATAGCATCAATGATATTTTTAAATGGACCTTTAGCTTACCAAGTCTAGCGAAAGGCTTGTTTATTCCTTGCTCAACCGATGTGATAGTTAATATCACTCGCGGTTTATCTCAAGGAATTAAAAAGTGCGATAAGACGCCTTTATACAGCTATGTTTACGATTTATTTTGGCTGCATCAAAAGCCAAAAGGGATTAAGCAAAAAATCTTTTGGTCTCAGATGATTTCATTTGGAATTAAAGAATTTAAAAAAGCGAAAAAAGTCTGGTCCGCTAATGCGATTATTCAAGCTGAACTTTCAAAACATGGAATCGAAAGCGAAATCTTAGAGCCATTTTTTAAAGTAGAAGAGTTTCCACTATTTCCGGAAAATGTCTTTAAGCGTGAGGTTGTTTTGATTCAACCAGCAACTCTAAGTGATGATGAGCTTGAGCAATTACTTGTCAATATGGAAGGCGAGAAGGTTAGACTTCTTGGAGAAGCAAGAGCAAGCTTTGATCCAGCTCTTTTCATCGGTAATCCTTGTGCCGGAGAGTTGGCACCAATTTTTGCTAGCTCAAAAGTTTTGTTTGATTTTGAAAAATCACTTTTTCCTAAAAACTCATTAGCGATGCTTTCTTGTGGCGGCCCGGTTATTAGTGATGACGAGTCAAAGAAAATTTATCTAGATTCTGAAGGCGTGCAGTTTAAATCACGCCAAGAAATATTAAAGATGAAAGACTTTGGTTTTAATGATTTGAAAAATGATCCGAAAAAACTACACGCTCATGCTAATCGCTTCCACGGTACTCGTTTTAAAAGAAAAATCGAAACGACGATACAATCAAAATGAAGAATAGCTTAGAAAATACACCAGTTCTTGCCAGCTTTAAGACCTTCTTTACAAGTATTTTTATTATTATTAAGAGTCCAACTTTTTTAATTTTATCTCTTGTTGGCAACCTCGCTATTTGTCTGATTAGTATCGTTTTTTATCAAGTTGAATTGGCCGCAAATCCAAAAATAACTACCTATATGGATGCACTTTGGTGGGGGTTTGCAACGGCAACTACGACTGGTTATGGTGATATTACACCGGTGACTATAATAGGTAAGTTTATTAGCATCTTTCTCATGCTGACTGGGCTTGCTCTTTTTGGCATGTTTACAGCGCTTTTTGCTGAAGTTATTCTTACTAGAGATCAAAAGTAATTATCGAACCTTTGCTTTAGCTACTATCTTGGCAAAAAGATTCGGTAAGAATCTTTTTAGATAAATCCCAAAAACTTCCGACTTTCCAATATAGGCTTCATATTTTTTAGCAGCTATTGCCTCGTAAGCCTTTTTGGCAAAATTCTCAGGTGTCAGGCCATTGGCATTACTATCATCATACTTTTCAGTTTTATCACCAGTGCCAGCGAGAGCATTAAACGAGATATTTGTTTGCACAAAGCCTGGGCAAAGAATCGTAACATTGATTTCTTTATTTTCTCTCATGAGCTCAGCTCGAAGTGAATCAAAGTGCCCGTGAAGTGCATGTTTGCTGGCTGAGTAGCCAGAACGATAAGGTGTGCCAAATTTTCCGACAAGTGAAGTTACTACAATAAAGTGTCCTGAATTATTTTCATCAAAATGTTTTAAAAGTTCATGGGCAAGGGAGATATTTCCAAAATAGTTCACTTCCATTAAATCACGATAAACACTGAGTTTAGTTTCACTGACTAATGATCTTTGGGAAATACCAGCATTAAGAATAAGTTTATCAATTCGCCCAAACTTTTTAATGGCATTATCAACAAGTTCTGAAGCATCTATGATGTTCGCTAGATCTAGTGGAAGAACTTCCACAAGAGTAGGATCTTTTAATGAATTTTTAAGAGTGTTTAGTTTTTCTGTATTTCTAGCTGAAAGGATAAGTTTATGACCTTTTGCGACATACTCTTTGGCCATAGCTTCTCCAATCCCAGAAGATGCTCCTGTAATCCATACTATTTCCATAACTTACGCTCTCTATTGTCGACGATGTGATAAAGACAAAATGATAAGTTATTGTTAGCATTTTAGGAAATCAGGAGTTTATATGAAAAAGTTTTTAGCGATCTTCCTACTTTTCACATTATCGACAACGAGCTTTGCTCAAGATGAAAAACTTAAAGTCAGCTGGTTCTCAAAAGATCAAATTAGAGAAATTATTGGCGACTATCCGGCAGCAGGCAGTGCTGAAGAAGCTTATGACTTTCAAGTCTTACTTGATTATCAAAATACGAGAACAGAAGCGGAGTGTGAAGAAGCTGCGGCTGAAAAAACGCCAACGCTTAAGTCTATGTTCGGATCTCTTTTAACGACAAAGGAGATGAGAAGAGTTTGGGTTCACTTTATTGAAGCTTACGCTACAGTAGGTTTAAATAGTGCTATTTCAAAAAAACTTTTTGATCGTCCTCGTCCATTCAATGCAAGAGTTGAAATAGTTCCTTGTATCCCACTCGCGACTTCAAAAGCTTACCCAAGCGGTCATACAATGATTGCTCGCGTTTTTGCTCGCATGCTATCTGACTTCTATCCAGACAGGGAAAAGCAGTTTATGGATAGAGCT
>CAXBMT010000253.1:0-3308 GCA_963976925.1 uncultured Bdellovibrionales bacterium | reverse complement strand
AATTCAAGTCCGTTATCAATGATATTTAAATTAATATGCTTAGATTTAGCATCAAGACTATTTTCTAAAATCTCTTTAATCAGAGCGGATGGACGCTCAACAACTTCACCTGCTTTAATTTGATCAATGAGATGTTCTGGAAGTAATCGTATGGGAGAGTTTTGAGTCATTTACTCTCTATAGAACTGAACTTGGTTTCTTCCGCCTTCTTTTGCCTTATAAACAGCTGAGTCAGCTCGTTTAAATAGATCAGTGCCTGTTGCAACACCTGGGCGATAATCAGCCACGCCAATTGAAGCGGCGACTGGAAGCTTTTGTCCTTCGTACATAAAGTCATGCTGTTCAAGTAAACGGCGAAGACGTTCAGCAATTTCAAAAGCTTGTTTTAGATTTGTTTTAGGTAAAAGGATAACGAATTCTTCACCACCATAACGGGCAAAGATATCATTCTCTCTAACGCCATTTGAGCGGATAACGCCTGCGCCTTCTTTTAGGACGTAGTCACCTGCATCGTGACCAAAATTATCGTTGAGCTTCTTAAAGTGATCAAGATCAAAAAGAATAAGCGACAATGGAGCGCCTGTGAGTTTTGACTTTTTAACTTCTAGATCAATAGCATTGTTGAAATAAACTTTATTATAACAACCTGTATGGCCATCGGTATTAGCTTCAAGCTGAAGCTTATCGTAAGTTAGTCTTTCAGGATCTCCCTTTGGAAGATACTTCATAGCGATAGAGCCAAGTTTAACCATGTCGCCTTTATTTAAAGGGACCTTGCCTTCAATTTTTTGATTGTTAACAAAGGTTCCATTTTTAGAGCCAGTGTCTTCAATTTCAAACGAGTCTTCGCTTACCGTGCTAATTTTAAAATGATAGCGGCTGATGCCGTTGAATTCTAAAGGTATTGTATTGTCAGGATTTCTTCCAGCAGTGGTCACTTCACCTAAATCAAAAATCGTTCCGTTAAGGTCGCCACCAACAACTAAAAGAGCCGCAGGTTTTTCACCAGCCTCTTTTTCAGCCGACTGAAGGGCGGCACGGATATCAGTGATAAGAATCGTAGAGTCTTCGCTACTCATTAATGACCTTTAGAACTTAGCTCGATTAACAATTTGATCTGTCGATTTTAAACCTATACCTTCTTGAATTCAATAGGATAGGATATTTCCTCGGCATTATAAGCAAAAAAATTTAGACGTATCGTATTGGCCCTCAAGCACTTAAAATGACGCTTGAGCAGTGATATAATCTCATCTATGACTTCGTTGTCTAAAACCCCTTGGAGCCTTTATGGCGATGAATAGAGCAATTTTTAAGACTGAAGCCTGGCAAAAGCTAGTAAATACTCAAAATGATGGCAATTTATCAGAAATTGATAGTGCAATGGTCAAGGACTTTGGAGCTTGGACTCTCGATATGTCGCGCTCTGGCTTAGTGCAGAATAATTTAGATTTATTACAACAAGCTGCCTCGCAGTGCCATATTCAAGAACAAATTAAGTCTGCTTTTGCTGGTGAAAAAATTAATTTTACTGAAAATAGATCGGTGCTCCATATGAGCTTGAGAGATCAAGCAGATGACCCACTTACGCCACAAAAAGAGCGAGACTATGCGCTACAGCAGTTGGATAGTGCACTAGCTTTCGCTACAAAGATAAGAGCGGGTAAAGTTACGGATGTGGTTAATATTGGGATTGGTGGTTCCGATCTTGGACCAAAACTTTTAACCGAGAGCTTAAGACCATATACGTCTGGACCAAATATCCATTATGTTTCCAATGTTGATCCTGCTCATATTACTGAAACACTAAAAAATCTTAAACCTGAAAACACACTCTTTATTATTGTCTCAAAAACTTTTACAACCCAAGAAACTTTGGCCAATGCTCATATTGCTAAGACTTGGAGTCGTAATCTTTCAACATTTTGTGCAGTTTCAACTAATCATCAAGCTGCAATTGAGTTTGGTGTAGATGAAAACTCGATCTTTAGTTTTGCTGACTGGGTCGGTGGACGATATTCGCTTTGGTGTCCAGTTGGTTTAAGTTCGATGATTGCCATAGGAGCAGAAAACTTTAAACAAGTTTTGGCCGGAGCCCATCAAGCGGATAAAGATTTTTTACAAAATCCAATAGATAAAAACTTACCAATCCAATTGGCTCTTTGGGATATATGGAACGTCAATATTCAAGATTGTGTGAGTCATGCAATCCTTCCTTACGAGCATAACTTAGAAAGCTTTGCTAGATGGTTTCAGCAATTGGCCATGGAGAGTAACGGTAAATCGATCGACCGTGATGGAAAGCGAGTAGATTATCAAACAGCTCCGATCTATTGGGGAGAGGTTGGTACTAACGGTCAACATGCTTTTTATCAATTACTTCATCAAGGAACTCATCAAAGTGTTTGTGAATTTGTTGGTTTTTGTCAGTCTAACTATTCACATAAAGAATCTCATCAAATCCTCTTGGCCAATATGATGGCGCAAGCAAAAGCTCTTTATGAAGGTCATCAAGATCCAAACCTTTTTAAAAACTTTGAGGGTACAAGAAAAAGTATCACGCTACTAAGCGATAAAATGACTCCCTTTAGACTAGGCGAGCTTCTTGCTATTTATGAGCATCGAGTAATGGCACAAGGCTTTCTATGGAATATTCCAAGTTTTGATCAATGGGGAGTTGAGCTAGGTAAAAAGCTTGCCAAGGGAATCCTGAACAATTGGGATCAGCCTGAAAACCTAGATCAGACAACTCAGGCGCTTGTTTCTAAGATTCGTAAATTTTCTTAAGATTTCTGGCGATAACCACTCGTTGAATTTGATTCGTGCCTTCTACGATTTGTAGAACTTTGGCATCTCTCATAAATCTTTCAACTGGATATTCTTGGGTATAGCCAACACCACCAAGAATTTGAACGGCGTCAGTCGTAACTTTCATTGCAGTATCTGTTGCCTTAAGTTTTGCCATGGCAGCAAGTGTTCCATCACTCGAACCTTGATCAAGATTAATGGCTGATTGGCGCACAAGTAATCTCGAAGCATTAATTTCAGTGGCCATGTCAGCCATCATAAATTGAAGGCCTTGAAACTCAAAAATTGGCTGCTTAAACTGTTCTCTTGTCAGGGAATACTTCACAGCCTCATCTAAGGCACGTTGTGACAAGCCTACTGCGATAGCGCCAATCGTAAATCGCCCAGCATCTAAAGCACTCATGGCAACTTTAAAGCCGAAGCCTTCTTCTTGAATGAGGTTTTCTTCAGGTACAAAGCAGTTTTGAAATAGTAATTCTCTTGTTGGAGAGGCTCTCCAA
>CAXBMT010000252.1:0-3353 GCA_963976925.1 uncultured Bdellovibrionales bacterium | reverse complement strand
GAGTATGGGGCTTTATATTGTGACCGCCTTTTCTGGTTATGCTTCTTTCATTCTCTTTTATTGCTTACTGATTTTTATCTTTAGAAAAATATCGCCCCTCGCGTTTCTAAAAAAGATCATCAATCCAATTCTACTTGCCTTTTCTACCTCCTCAAGTGCTGCGACCATGCCCATCACTCTCAAAGCGGCAGAAGAAGAACTTCATTTATCAAAATCAACGGCGAATTTTTTAATCCCACTGGGAACAACGATAAATATGGCGGGAACAGCGATTTGGCAGACGACGGCCGTCATGTTTTTAAGCCAAGTTTATCATATAGACCTAGGCTTTGGAGAAATTGCCTTTGTTGTCGCAACTTCTATAGGCAGTGCCATTGGTTCTCCTGGTGTGCCCGGTGTTGGGATGGGGATTCTTGCCGTGGTGCTAGGTCGAATCGGTATTCCGATTGAAGGAATTAGTTTAATCTTAGGTGTCGATAGAATTGTTGATATGGGTTGTACTGTAGTCAATGTCGTAGGCGATTTAACTGCCGCCACTCTCTTTGATAGGCAAGCGTGAGGATATATGAATAACTATGATGTTTTAATTATTGGTGGTGGTAGTGCAGGAATTACCGCGGCTGCTAGGATTCGAAACAGAGGCTTATTCAAAAAAATAGCCATCATAGAACCTTCTCAGAATCATTATTATCAACCGCTATGGACGTTGGTTGGAAATGGTTTGGTCGAAAAAGAAATAACCGAAAAACCAATGAAGTCAGTCATCCCTGAAGGTGTGACGTGGCTGCAAGAAAGTGCAGTCAAATTAGATCCAGAGGCGAACTCAGTTCAAACAAACAAAGCGAGTTATCAATATAAATACCTCATCGTCGCCACAGGCATTATTCCTGATTGGAGTTTTGCTGAAGGCTTGGCCGAGACTATTGGAAAAAATAATGTCTGTAGTGTTTATACCTATGAAACGGCAGAGCTTTGTTTTGACACGGTAAAGAATCTTGAAAAAGGAAACCTCTTTTTTACCATGCCTATGGGTCTTCTTAAATGCGGTGGAGCTCCACAAAAGATCATGTGGCTGACTGATGATTATTGTCGTCGATTTAAGAAGAGAGATGATTTCACCTTTAATTTTGTCAAAGAAGGCAATGGAATCTTTGGTGTTGAAAAATATAAGAAAGTTCTTGATCAACTGGTTATAGAGCGCGACATCAAAACGATGTATCACTCCAAGCTTATAAAAGTTGATGGAGAGAACAAAACAGCTACCTTTAAAAATCTTGAAACAGGTGAAGAAACGACACAAGACTATGCCCTTTTACATGTCGTTCCGCATTTTAAGACTCATGACTTTATTTCGACGTCTTCTTTGGCCAATGACAAAGGAGAGGTAGAGGTCGATGCCCATACATTGCAATCAACTCGTTTTCCTAATGTGTTTTCACTTGGAGACTGCTCAAGTTGTCCAACAGGAAAAACCGGTGCTGCCATCAGAAAGCAAGCTCCTGTTCTTGTGGAAAATTTGCATTCTTATCATGAAGGTAAAACACTTGAAAAAAAATACAACGGTTATACTGCTTGTCCTATCCTAACCAGACATAATCGAGTCTTATTGGCCGAATTTGATTACGACGGAAATCCGGTCGAAAGCTTTCCCTTTAATCAAGCACAGGAAAGTTACCTTATGTTCCTGTTTAAACGATATCTTCTTCCATGGCTGTATTGGAATCTCATGCTAAGAGGCCTTATTTAGTAGGATACTGGATACCGGGGAAAGTGATAGACCATAGCTTGGATGATTTGGTACATTTTAGCTACATATGACTAAGTCTATTGCACTCTACATGAAGCATCAAAAAGCCTATCTATTATTACTAATAGTATTGTTCGTAGTCCCATTAGCTTTGTTCTTTCAATTTTCAACCTACGAGCTTCCTAAAGTTCAGTATGTCGTTTTGATTGGGTTATTCGTATCCCAATATGTCTTTTACCGTGAATATGATTTTCAGCAAAAAATTGAAAAAGACGTCACCTATATTCTGAAAAAAGAGTTGGGACGGGTTCCATCTAAAAAAGAGATTCACGCCAGATCTGATAAAGTTGTCTATTTTCGTGGCGTAAGTATTGTCATCACTGCTTTATGCATATTGGCAGTGATGCTATTCTTTCAACAATTTTAAGTTTTCGGGAGTTGGTTTGGAATTTGGGCAAGTTCATCATATTGAGTATTATGTTAAGGATCTAACCATATCTAATATATTTTGGGATTGGTTCATGAAGGAGCTTAATTACAAAAAAATTTCTCAGTGGGACGACGGCGTCTCGTGGGAGCATTCAACTGGAACTTATATTTGTTTTGTTCAAGTAGAAAGTCAAAATTTAGCGATTGAAAATGATCGTCAAGGAAGTGGGCTTAATCATCTAGCATTTCAGGGTGCAAGCATTAACCAGTTAGATGAAATGCAAAAAAAGTTAGAATCAAAGAATATAAAAGTTTTAAAACGAAATGAAGGCTATCTTTGCTTTGAAGATCCAAATCAATTTGCGGTAGAAATATACGCCGCAGAGTCTAATTAGAGATGCCATATGATAGCTAAACCCGAAAACCTCATCAAGCTTAAGACGCTGGAAATGCCTTACGGAAAGTATAAGGGCACGGTGCTGATTGATCTGCCCGAGCATTACGTTGTTTGGACCTATGAAAATCAATTGCCGCAAGGTCAGCTTGGGCTTTTATTTCAGGAGCTCTATGAAATTAAGGTCAATGGTCTTGAGGCCCTGATTCGTTCTTTATAAAGTAATGATTTACGGTTTTCTTGTTAAGTGGTTTTAAGGCCATGAGTTCTTTGAAGACGTCTTGTGAATAATCATAACATTCAAGTAGAAGGGTGATGTCTTCATCTGTAATAATCTTTCGTCCATTTTCAAGATGATCAATAATCTTGGCTTTAAGTCCCGTTCTTTGCGCCACGGCCACTAAAGAAAGCTGTCTCTTTTCGCGCATAAAACGCAGGGCTAAACTTTGGGGACTGTCAGTGTTTGTTTTAATCATCAGAGTTAATATCGAATAATCAATTCGCCTTCAATTTGCGTAGGATCAAGTCTTTTAAGTTCTTGATTAACGTTAAAACCACCATTAATGGCATTGTTTTTCAATTGATCGGTTACGTTATGGTGGGGTTTTACACTCCACTCATGCTTTGCTTCCTGTGACATATCGCGACCAAGGCGTTGATACCAATTTTCATACTGCAAATTCAGGTTTTTGCCTTCAGCATCAGGTGTTTTAGGCGCTAGTTCTTTAAGTTCAGGCATCGGGCCATAGGAATCTTGAGCAAGAGTTAAAAGTGGCAAAAAGA
>CAXBMT010000251.1:0-3372 GCA_963976925.1 uncultured Bdellovibrionales bacterium | reverse complement strand
TGAGTTTGTTTCGGCCAAACCACCAAATGGAGCGACAAATGAAAGAGATAAAGGACCCGCGCCCGGATAAGCTAATGGCAGTGAAGCATGCACGATGGAGTGATAAGATTGGCCATAGTCTGTATTAGCGCTTCCTGTTTCTGTTGAACCTGAGTTCGTACTATTTTTAGTCACGATATTATTAATAGAATTAAAGTCTGTTGAAACAGAAGCAGCATGGGCACTAAAAAGAATTGTTTTGTTCCACGCCATACTCGCAGGGTGATAGTAATGGTTGCTTGGATCATTATTATTTAAAGTGGCTTGGTTACCCTGCGCCGAACTAAAAGCACCACTCCCGTAAAATTCAAAGAAACTAGCGTAAAGATTCAATGGAAGAATTAATACTAACAATAAGACTTTCATTTGTTTGTCTCCAAAGAGTTAAAGAGCTTGATAACGTCATCAAGATTTAGAGCCTCTGCTCTTATGGTGCGATTGTGACCAATTTCGGCCAAGGCAGTTTCTACTTTTGTAATGTCGTAACTAGATTTCAACACGCTTCCAAGTTGCTTTCTTTTTTGGGCAAAGAAGATGCGAAGAAATTTCTCATACTGTTTCATCTGATCAAAAGCAATCAGTGGGGTTTCTCTACGCTTAAGGCTAATAACGGCAGAGTCAACCTTTGGTGGTGGCATAAATGCGCCCGGAGGAACTTTGCAAAGCGGCTTCACTTCAAAGTAAGCACAGGTTAGTGCCATGAGAGAACCCATCGCATTCTTACCTTCACGGTAAACCTTGTCTGCAACTTCTTTTTGAAACATTAAAGTCATACGAGTAATGGCAGGAGTTTCAATAAATTTAGTGAGCAGAGGAACACTGACATTGTAGGGAAGATTACTTACAAGCAAAACTTCTTTTCCAGGAAAAGTCGTCGCGATAAACTCATTAAGATCAACATCAAGGGCATCGCCAATATGAATATTATCTGTGATAGGACGTAGCAGCTCTTCAAAACGCGTGTCCATTTCAATTACGGCAAAAGGACGTCCGCGTTTAGCAAGGTGAGGAGTTAGCACGGCCGGACCAGGACCAATTTCAAGAATGGCGTGATCACCGTCTTGATGATCGCTTGTGATCGTCTCAATAATATGAGCATCACGTAAAAAATGTTGGCCTAGGCGTTTATCAGCGCGAGGAAGACTCATTGAAAATCCTTTTTCTGCACATAGCGTCCACGTGCATCAACACTTAAGCATTCTGGAAATGGTATGGCTTCGTTTTGACTTCTAAGAGCAAGGTTCGCAACCATGGCGCCATTGTCAGTGCAAAAACGTGGTTCAACGAAAATCGTATCTTGATACTTAGCTGTGAGTCCCTGGCGCAGACCTGAGTTACAAGCAACTCCACCACCAACGATTAGTCTTAAATTTTGACCAGTTTTTTCTTTTGCGATGGCCTTAGCATATTTTGTTTTTAAAACGATCGCACGCACAATGGCGTCTTGATAAGAAGCACAAACATCATTAAGTCTTTGACCAGTTGGGATTCCTTCTTTATCGATAAAAGTACGAATAGAAGTCTTTAATCCAGAAAAACTAAAGTTAGCATTTTTAGAATCTCTAATTCCAACAGGGAAGTTGATCGCTTTAGGATTTCCAAGCTTAGCATGCTGATCAATATGAACGCCGGCAGGATATCCAAGTCCTAAAAGCTTTCCACCTTTATCAAAGGCTTCACCGGCTGCATCATCTAGAGTTGAACCAAGAGGCTCAAAGTCAGTAGAGCTTTTAACTAATAAAAAAAGAGTATGCCCGCCGCTAACAACCAATCCTAAGTATGGATACGAAATTTCTTCATGAAGATGAACTGCTTCAAGATGTGCGAATAAGTGATTCACAGCAACGATTGGTTTTTTATAAAGTAGTGCCAAAGTTTTAGCGGCATTGAGACCAGTTAAAAGTGGACCAAGTAAACCTGGGTGAGTGGTAACCCCAAGAAGATCTACATCACTCATCGAGAGCTTAGCTTCCTCAAATGTTTGTTTGATTAGTGGTGCTAGTTTTGCCAGGTGATTTCTAGCGGCAATCTCAGGAACAACGCCGCCCCATTCTTTTAAAATCATGTCTTGGCTAAATCGTGTATGGGCCAGTACTTCTGGACGCGACGAATTATCACCTTTAATCAGGCACAGTGAAGTGTCATCGCAACTTGTTTCAATTCCTAAGACGATCATAGAGCGCGCATGCTAGCATGGTCGCTATCGTACGTCAGGCGTCAAAGTTCATAAAAAGGTGAGGTCATGCGGTTCATTTTGCTAATAATTCTAAGTGGTTGTACGTCTTTATTTTATCAACCAACCAGAATTCTCTACGCCACACCAGAGCAGGCCAATATCAAACACAAAGATGTCTTCTTTGATAGCTCGGATGGGAAGCGTTTGCATGGCTGGTACTTGCAGCATCAAGGTCCTAAAAAAGCCAAAGGACTGATTACTTTTTTCCACGGTAATGCTCAAAATCTGTCGGCACATTTCTATGTTTTATCTTGGTTAACCAAACATCAGTATGATGTTTTTATTTTCGATTATCGTGGTTACGGTTTAAGTGTTGGTGAGCCTAGTCCTGAAGCGGTCAATCAAGATGCACTAGCAGCGCTCAATAAATCCGTAGAGTTTTTACAAAAAAAGAAAATACCAAAATGGATCGTCCATGCGCAAAGCCTTGGTGGCATGATCGCTATGCGAGCGATGGAAGACTTTAAAGACAAAGATAAAATTTCTTTATTAGTTCTAGATAGTACGTTTGATTCTTACGACGATATCGCTTTTGATAAGCTCAGTGACTACTGGTTTACTTTTATCTTCTCTCCGCTTGGTCCACTATTAGTCAGTGACTCAATGGCTCCTGATAGTTTTTTTAGCTCTTATAAAGGAAAAGTCTTAGTCACTCATGGTGATAAAGATGAAATCATTCCTATGAAATTTGGAGATCGAATCTTTAAAAAACTCGAAACTCCTAATAAAACCTGGTGGCCAATTGCTGGTGCTGTTCATATTCAAGGCCTAAGCCCTGAAGCACCAGAGATAGATCGTTATAAATATTTAAAGATTCTTGATCAATAACCAGAGCTTTCAAGGGTAGGACAAGCAACAGCTTTAATCTTTTGGTCTAGCATTTTTTGATTAATCTCACCTGCCAGGCCATTCTCATTTTTCAAGTACCATTCAGGTGATTGGTCTTGATTGTGACAGCTGATACATTTTCCCTGCATGGCTTGCGCCTTTTGCTCTTTAGTCGGTTTATTTTCAGCAATATGAAAAGGATGATCAGTATGTTGATCATGACAGTTCATACATTGAACATTCGCCATTTGCCTTTTTACTTCAAACTT
>CAXBMT010000250.1:0-3379 GCA_963976925.1 uncultured Bdellovibrionales bacterium | reverse complement strand
TGATTGTTCCGCCTGTATGGTATCTTCCCGGCTCTATTGTATGAATTAACTCTGAAGCGTAGAGATTACTAGTTAAGAATAACAATATAACTGACAAAAACGTTTTCATATTTTCTCCGTAACAATTTTTAATAACGATAACTCCTCCCTAAACACTCTGGCCATTTTTTGCGATTACCGACTGTGACGGTTGGGTAATCGGAGCTTTATTTGCCTACGCTATTTTGAAACTTATAGAGGTTAAAATAGATGAGACTTTGGAGGTCAGATGAAAAAGGTGTTCGCTTTAATAATTGCCGCTGTTCTTTTTTCAAGTTGTAAGGATCAAGCGCCTGATCGACTAAAAGAGCTGATGAAGCAAGATAAACTAACTCCTAGCTATTCTTCTTTTTCTGAAATTTCTCCAGTCACTCCAGTTCCAGCTAAGTTTAAGCTCTCTATCACACGCCTGATTGCTATGGCTTTGTTAAACAAACAGAGCATGAAGTATGAAATCGTTCCAGACGGCGAATATAACTCAACTGAAAAAAAGATTATGGAGTTTTATAAGCACCCAGGCCTGCAAAAATCACTGAAGTTACTATCTTATGCGAGACAAATTAAATCTGGTCATCCATATCGAATTAATCCTTTTGTTCCCTTTGCTACAAGACGTAGTGAGAACTCTTTAATCGAACAAATGGGAGTCGGGCCTGCAGCTGTCGTAAGTGACCTTTTTCAACTTAAAGGAAAATATAGTGGAAAGATTAGCTATAAAGATGGCGATCAAGATCTCTCGGCCGATGTAAGCTTCTCCTCGAAATCTCTTCCGTTATCTGGTCTGATGTTCTTGATGGATCATTCGATTTTCTCACTTGATGATCTCATCAATAAGCCAGAATTAAACGTCCTCCAAGATGTCATTATCCATGAATTCACCCATATTTGGAATAATGAGCTTTTAGATGAAGAAACAAGAAATCAACAAAGTATCGAGAATAACAAAACAGAAGTTGGCCATGATACTCAAATTGTTTCTAATTCCTACTTAGCTTTCTCTGAAGGATTAGCTGAATCATTTGAGGCCTTGTATGGCACAGCTGCTTCAAAAATTATGAATATGACTGATAGAGAAAGAGAAGTCTTCTTTGGAAACTTTAATGCAAATATATCTAAGTCATTAGAGTTTCTAGCTAATCGTCAAACTTATATAAGAAGAAATGCTTATGTGTATAATCTCTATGACTTTAAGGATTGCACTCTTAGAGCTGTTGATGCTGTCGATTCTTCTGATGCAGGTCCGGCCAAAGCGTTAGAGCGTCTTTTAACCGAAGAAAGATTCGACCCTATGGCAGCTAAGAAGGCTCTTGCTTGGCTCAATTTCGATGATCGCTTTTATGGTGACGGTGGCAGAGTTTCTACAACAACCTTAAAAAACAATTGTTCTGTAGATTCTCCTCTAAGACTTGGCGCCAAAGAGGGTTTTGTGGCAACGATGATATATAATATTTTATATTCAGGCTCTCTAGTTGATTCAGCTGATCTTGAAAAAGAATATGCGCTTAAAGGTAAAAACGGTTGGAAGGCCTACGCCTCATGGGTAAAGTTTAATGAAAATGATCATCAGTCAGTTAGTCGATCTGTTGCCAACGATGAAAGACAAGCTCGTAATGAAAGAATTTTCTTAAAAGGCTTTAGAAAACTTGTTGAGAATATTATTGCCTCCAAAGCTGGCACTTTAAAACAACTTATTGCCCATATGCTTTCAAGTGATAGTAATCTTGATCGTGAGCAAAGAGTTAGACTTGCCTATCAAGTGATGAAAGTATCCATGGGAAGCTTAAGTAATTTTGATGATACTTTTAAAGGCTATTTCTCAAATCCTGCAAGTATCCGTGATCACCAAAAGCAGATCTTTGAAGGACTAGAATCTTCTGATAATGAAGGTCAAATTGATCAGGTTGTCACTAAGCTTGATGAGCTGCCTGCTATTTACGTTTCATTTAAAAGTAAGATTGATGATTCGAATAAGCGCTTAAATATTAATGTCGCTCATCATATTGATCTTATTGATATGTTTGATGGTAACCACTTTAGAATCAAACAACTTGCTGCCAGACTTGATCAGGGCAAGGGATTTGAAAGCGCCGATGAATTTGTGGCTTTTGCTGCAACGATGGATAAGGATGAGTTAGCTCGCTCAATGATTGAACAAGCGGACAAAGAAATTGGTGGCTTAGATCAACTTGAAAAGAAATTTAGATTTCAAGACGTACTAAACCACTCTCTGTAATTTATTTAATTTCTATCCATTTCTTTGATTTGGCGTCGTATTTTTTAAGGGCAGACCAACCAGACTCTGCATCTGAAAATTCATTTGGGCCATCATTAAAAGTTGAAAATGCTGCAAGCTTTTTAAGCTGAATATCGTCACCTTCGCCAATTGCAGTGATTAAGAAATGAACATCACGCACATCCTCGTCAGAACCTTCTGCTAAGATAATATGAGCTACAGGTAGGCCATTAATGCGCCAGTCTGCATTTGATCCACTAAATCCCAAGTCAGCGGTAAGGTAGGTGTAGTGATCACTAGAGATAACGCTAATATCTCCACTTGAGCGAATTAAGAATTTAACTCTTACACCTTCAAAGTTAACGCTCCATTGACCAGCGATTGCCTTTTGAACATCTTCCTGGCTTAAGCTTGCAAATACACTGCTAGAAAGAAGCAAAGACATCATAAGTATAAGAAATTTCATGAAATTCTCCATTATTATTGAATATAGCTATATGTATTCTCATCTCAGTCGTTCGTCAGCCAATAGTGTAATTTTTCCTTACTCGGTGCTGACAGCTTGTAGCGCAGGTTCTACCTTTATTAGATGAGTCTATTTCGTTTTTTTCCACTTACACTGCTTTTTTGCAGTACCTTAAGTTTAGCTGCTGAGTTTAAGGTGCTTACTTATAATATATATAGAAAACCAGAGCCTTTTGGCATTGGCGGCACACACGCTGCAAAAAGAGTTAAGCATCTTTGCAAGGTTCTTAAAGATACAGATTATGATGTGGTGATGCTGCAGGAAGCTTGGCTTGCAAAGGATAGACGACGACTGGCTAAATGCGGATATTCCTATACTGTCGATATTGGTAGTTCCGATAGCTATAGACCGGGTCGCTCAGGGCGAGCTGGTCGTGAACAAAATCTAGAGACTGGCCTACTGATTCTTTCAAAACATCCAATTAAAAATACGATCAAACGCTTTTATTCTAAAAGCGGCGATCGTTGGAGAGTCTTAGCGGATGGTGAGGCTCTAGTAAGTAAAGCTTTGTATGCTGCTCAAGTTGAGTTTCCAAGTAAGGAGCTTGTCTGGTTTATCAATACCCATCTCATTGCTAATTA
>CAXBMT010000249.1:0-3393 GCA_963976925.1 uncultured Bdellovibrionales bacterium | reverse complement strand
TAGCTTTTAAGGAGCAAATATTATGAGTTATGGATTAGGTGCTTATAAAAAAACATTCAGGCAACCTTCGAGGGGTTGTTTGTCGATTTTGATATTCGCCTGTGTACTCGCATAAAGCATATAGTCATATAAAGATGAAAGCTCTGTTGCGACATTTCCACCTACATCAAAGTCTAAACTATTATTTAGCTCAATAACGATATCTTGAAGTTTTCCAATGTAATCGCCTTTTGCCGGAAGATCTTTGGCCTCGATCGCTGCTATCGCTTTCTTGCAGTTCTTAATAGCAGCTTGATAAAGCATTAAAAGTATCTGCTCTTTACTGGCCGTATTAACTGACGTTTTTTTATAAGCACCTAATCCATAACTCATAATATTTGCTCCTTAAAAGCTAATCTCATCTTATCCTAATTGTGTGACTGGTCCAGGCCCGGCAGTGGCTGCGAGTGCTGCAAGCCCAGCGCCTTGTCCTTTAATATTGGAGATAGTTGACTCTAATCGTGCGAATTTATCTTTAAGCTGACTTTCTTTTTGCTGAAGCTGTCTTTGCTTTTGGTTAATACGTCGATCGATTTGATCAATATTGCTTTGTAGTGATTTTTTTCTTGATGAAATTAATCCATCGGGAAAACGTAATGCAGTTCCTATAACTTCGTTAACATTATCCATGAAACCCGGGTTCTTTGCTGCAGCTCCCTCTTCATATGTACCTGTTAAGATCTGCGAAACCTTCTCATAGTTACCAGCGAGTTCTTTTTCAAACTTTTTTTCGTCAAACTCAAGTATCCCGTCTCTAGTAAAGGTGATTCCAATATCACCAACTCTAAAGTTACCAAAGTCGGTTTTAACTGGATTGAAGATAGATGCGCGTAGCCGACTTTCTAAGGTCTTGATCATGATATCACCACCAAGCGTGCGTGATGTATCAGTCGTCTCGTCCATTGTATTTTGCTGTTTAATGAAAGAAAGAATGCCGTTAACTTTTGCAACGAGATCAGTAACTTTAGTTCCTACGGCCTGAATATCTTCATCAATTTTTAGCGAGAACTCTTCGCCTGGCTTTGCTCTTTTTAGATCGAGAGTAACTCCAGGGATAATATCTTTGACTTTGTTCTCTGGAACCTCAATCTCAAAACCATCTAATTTAATTTTTGCGTCTTGTGCTGGTCTTTCAAACTCTAGATAAAGGTCACGATCACCGTCAACGAAATAAAAATATGGAAACTCAGCTCTTTTACCATCACCAGTTTCTTTGAGTGAAAGAACAAGTCTCCATGGTTCCTCTGAATCAGAACCATCGTTAACCACTGTAGCCCTCATGCCACTGTCTGAATCTTTATTGATAACTTTGGCAATTCCATCAAGTGTTGCGTCTTCAGCGCCAATGAAAACTTCCTTCGTTTCTCCGTCAGGAAGGTTGTAGCGAATAAAACCAACACCCACATAGGATTCATCTTTATCAGGAAATCCTGATGTCATGGCAGAGGATTTCTGTGCCAATTGCACAACTTCAAACTGATAGTTGCCAACATCAGATGCGTTTTTATCAACAGTAACGCCAATAACATCGTTATTAGTATCGACTTTAAATTCTCTTAGAGATCTACCGTTTGCATTGAGAGCAAGATGTTTTTGAAGGTCAGAAGCTAGACCATTTAGTTGGTCGACAAGGGCTTTCTTTTCGCCAATCTTGCCTTTCTTTTCTTCCATTCGACCGAGAGGTATCCGTTCAGCTTGCATAATTTGCTGAACTATATCCTTGGGAAGTCCCGTGCTAATTGATCCGAACGATATCGCCAATCCTTCCTCCTGAAGTCGTGGGCGAGATGACCAATCTTCTCCTGATTAGTCTCTTAAAGTTTATCACGCTGGGAAAATGTTGCAATGAGCCGCGGTAGGGGCAAGACTTTCTTGCCTATATTGGGAAAAAGAAGTTTAGATGCCAACTCTTTGTAATGACGTTACAATAAAAAAAGGATCAACTTTTGGGGAGTTGATCCTTTTGGAGATTTGGATTTGATGGGTGTCAATTCCTACTAATATGATCGGATATAATGACTGAAACTTTAGTAAAAAACTCGGGAATTTGGTGGTTAAAATCAAAGTTCTTCTTATATCGAGGAGTTAGCTACTTCAGCTTTCTCCTTGTGCCTATTTTGATCCCAAAAGCGGTTGAGCTACAAAACAACTGGCTTCTCGCCATGATGTATCTTTATATAGGCTTTATGCTCAGCCAGTGGTTTATGCTCGGTAAAGAAGTCGATCATCGTCTAAAAATATTTTACCGCCTAAACTCTTCCATTGATCGAGTTGCTTACAGATTGCTGCTCGGAATGTTCTCGATCATCCTTCTTTTTAACCTGTTGGCCTTGCTACCTTCTAAATGGATCTATAACTCTTTTTGGATTTTCTGGATCTCCCTTGGCCTGTTTTACTCCTGGCCGACTCGTGGAAAAATTATCAAAGAGACAATGTCCTCAAACTTTAATGAGTTTAAACATCTTGATAGATTTGAAAAAACTCTAGTTTTATTAATCTGTGTGCTTTTTGTCGTTTCACAACCAGAACTTCCAACGTTCTCCAGTATCAACTCGCTAAAGCTTTTCTTCGATCCACAAGAAAAAATTGGTAATCACTTTTGGAACTTCTTAACCGTTAGTTACTACCCATTTAAAAAATATCCAGAATTCTTAAGAATGGCCTGGTCGACCCATATGTATACAGTCAACTTGGGCATGTACCTCCTTATTCTCTATGCACTACTGCGCTACTTTGTTTCAAGAAGACTTTCATTGCTTGGGGTATTTGCAGCAGTATCAACCTGGGGATGGTCAAAAATTCTAAGCTTTGATCACGGTACAGCTTTAGTGACTACATATTCATTGATTTGGGTTTGGTCGATTATTTGGGTTGTTAAAAGTACAACCTATAGAACAGGTCTCTTTCTAGGTCTTGTCTCTTATTGGGGAAGCCTGCTACATCCATCACTAGCTTTCTTGGGGATTGCACAGGCACTTCTAGTCGATAAGGTCTTTCTTAAGGAAAAAACTCGCTGGTATAAAAAGCAAATACTGAAGTATGCCTCATTCGGTTACGCTTTAAGCGCCATAGTTGTTATTTCTGAAGGTGAATTTTTAATAGATGCTGGTTGGCACCTAGTAGAATTAAGTCAGTCTTATTGGGCAGCATTTACTCGTAAAGCATTTTTTAGCCTAGTTCCATTTGGCTTTATAGTAATCTTTGCAAAACTGTATCTGAAAAAAAAGAACCCAAGTCAGTGGAGACTTGGCGGAGATAATGAGCCATACAAGCAGTTAATTATTAGCTGGTTTGTTATGCTTTTATTTTCATTGTTTATGACACCTGTTCTGGGCCTAGACTTCTCAAGCCTAT
>CAXBMT010000248.1:0-3396 GCA_963976925.1 uncultured Bdellovibrionales bacterium | reverse complement strand
GTGGATGAACCATATTAAAAAAGAGCTTAAGATCAAAGGTAAGCCTCTTTTTATGGGAACTAGAGCAGTTCTAACAGGCCAGTGTCATGGGCCAGACCTTCAGGTTTTGGTAAGTTTGACTCCAATTAGCCTTTTGAAGCAGCGCGTCTAAACTGTTGTTTACTAGTTTTCGCGCTGCGCATCTGTAATCTCTTCCGGATTAGCCCCAGGTGCTTAAAGGACCGTTTTGGCAGTGATAATTCTGTCCCATGATAAAGTTCGCTTTAAGCCTATTCATGATGACCAGTTTGAATCTCGCATTTGCCCAAAGCGACTGCCATTCAATTATGCGTGCCTTAATGAGCGGGCAAAACTCAATTTCAGTTAATTCAGAAGTTGAGTATCTTAAAAACTACGCAAGAGACTTAGAATTATCGTCTGAAATTATTGATCAAATCGATAATCAATGGAATGAAGCGATTCCACGCGAATCAGCCGAGAACTGGCTTCTTTACGTAAAAACTCTTTTACCTGAAAACCAATTAGATGCCATGAGTTTGATGGGTTCTATTGATGTTAAAGATACCAGTGAGAAAGTGTTAAAGCGCTTTAATAAGATCGAAAATAAGATTGCAAAAAAGCGTATGAGCTATCGTGAAAAAGCGATCAAGCGTATTCAAAAAAAGTTACCAGACTTAGATGCTGATGAAGTCATCAGAAGAGCAAATCATAAAACTGATCTCTATATGAAGTCTTATCGTAAGCTTTCATTTGAGTGCCGCTCTAAGACGGCAAACCCAACTCGTAAAAAAGCAGCTGCAACATTTAAGAAGTTCACAATTGGTATAGGCATCGTCAGTAGCTTCGGTGGAATGGCCTATGCTAATAGAGACAACGAGCTAGAAGATTGGATCGGACAGTTTGGCTACGAAACAGTCATCGGTATTATTACCGGGAGTATTGCTTCAAAAATTGTTTCAAACCCAAGAGACTCGGATTTAGCTAAATCAATCAAGAGATACTTCTTTTCTAGAGGAACAGGTCTAGTTGATATGGCGCTCTTTGGAATGATCTTTGGTCATAATGATGATGAAGCGAGAGCTAGAGTTGAAGAAGTCCTCTCTGATCCACAAAAAGCTGAGCGATTAAGAGAAATGCAAAAAGTCTTTGAAGAGAAGAAACTCTATCAAAAGGTTCGCACTGCTTTCATTGATAAGCTTAAGTCTATTCAAGGTAAAAAGGGTTTAGAGGATGCTCCACCAATTGACTTAGGTGTCGATTGGGGTGACTTGAGCGATGAGGACTTAGAGCGCGAAGACGTTCAAGATGTTCTTTTGGCCGCTGCTATTGCTGAGTTATATGCTGAAAGTGAAGGTGAGATGATTGCAACTGGGAATGTTGGAGCTGACCGTTATGCTTTTCATGCGGCCTACGGTTTGATCATGCTTCCAAAAGATATGTTCACGACGATGTATATTTACAATACCTTATGCCTTGGAATGGCCAATCCTAAGAGAGCCTTGATTAAGGCAACTGCTATCTTTGTTGTTAACAGGCTGATTTTTGATCAAATTTATTATGCTGTACGACGCGGTGCCATTAACCAATAGCTATCTAGCTTGTTAGCATTTTGCCATGAAAATTTTTACTCTGATTTCTCTGTTTATTTACACTCTTTCAGTTCACGCATCTCCAGATTGGTCGCGTGAGGCAAAAGTTCCAGCTAGTGGGCACCGTACAAATATTTATGATGTTCAATCCGGCGAGCTTCAGCAGTTAAAAAACAGTGGCTACCTCCATGCTTTTCGCTACCCAGTCACAGTGACAGGTCTTTATATTCCCTTTCGTCCACTCGATCGCTTCATGCAGGCCAATGATCGAAACCCGTTAAGAAGGTTTCTGATTAACTTAACCGGAGATCGTATTCCTTTTAGAGATATTGAAGGAATGTATGAATGGTTAGGACTTACTCCTTTTCCAAATGAAGACGCTCAAGGTGTGTTTAAACTTCCATATCCTAATGGAGTAAAACCAGACTATCCAATGGGCGCTTCATTTATTGAAACCAAAGATGGACTGGGTTTAACTTTTTCATGTGCCGCCTGCCACTCAATGGACTTCTTTGGACATTCCGTCATGGGTCTTACCAATAAGCAGCCCCGCGCGAATGAAATGTTTAGATTAGCGCAGAAATATATTCCGAAAGTTCCATCTTCAGTATTTCTATTAGGTACGGGCGCTAGTTTTAGTGAAACGGCCATGTTTAGCCGCACGAAGAAAAATCTTGGTGCCGTTGGAGCACTTGCGCCACAAGGTTTAGGACTTGATACCTCTCTTGCTCAGGTAGCGCTTTCTTTAGTTCGTCGTAATGATGATGCCTATGCAACTAAGAATAGACAGTTTGAAAAAAATCCAAGGTTTAATCAACTTTCTGAACATATCGCTGATTCAAAGCCCGCCGTTTGGTGGAACGTAAAATATAAAACTCGCTGGCTATCCGACGGATCAATCGTTTCAGGAAATCCAATCTTTACGAACTTTCTTTGGAATGAAATTGGTCGAGGAACAGACTTATATGAATTAGAAGATTGGATGAAAAAGAATCAACCAATCGTTAAAGAATTAACCGCTGCCGTTTTTGCCACTGAGTCTCCGACATGGACAGATATTTTTCCAATCGGAAGAATAGATCTCGATGCAGCTAAAAGAGGAGAGTCAGTATTTACTCAGTCTTGTCAAAAGTGCCACGGCGAGTATGTTAAAAACTGGAATTCTGATCAGGCTGCGTTTATGCCCGACGAATGGCAAATTAAAACGGCTGAAGTTAAATACCATGAACAAACTCCAGTTAAAAATGTTGGAACTGATCCAGGTCGACATGAAGGTATGCAATACTTTGCTGAGGGTTTAAATAAACTAGCTATTTCTAAAATGATGAAGACTGTGGTTGAGCCTCAAGACGGCTATGTACCGCCACCGCTTGTAGGTGTTTTCATGCGCTACCCGTACTTTCATAATAATGCGATTCCAAATCTATGCGCTTTGGTTACTCCTCCAAATCAAAGACCTAAGACTTTCTACCAAGGTCCAGCTAAAGATATGGAGACCGACTTTGACTTTGATTGCGTTGGTTATCCAATTGGAGATCAGATCCCAGATCACTTTAAACAAGATGATGCCCTGGTTGATACGACTAAGCCTGGCAGGCGAGCAACAGGTCACTATAAAATGTTTTTAAATGAAGACGGCTCTGAAAAATGGAGCTGGTCGCAAAAGATGGATCTTATTGAGTTTTTAAAAACTCTCTAAGGATTAATAAGGTCCAGCATTTTATTATGATGCTCTTTAGCTGTCATTCGGTGAAAGATTGGGTAAAGCATTTTATCTCTAAACTTTGAATCACTTTGATAGATACTG
>CAXBMT010000247.1:0-3460 GCA_963976925.1 uncultured Bdellovibrionales bacterium | reverse complement strand
ACGATATCATCGGAAGTGCTGTTACCCAGTGGAAGGAAAGCTTTGATGAAATCTTAATCGCTTCAGGTGATAAAGATCTTATGCAATTTGTTGGTGGCAATATCAAAATGCTCGATACCATGAAAAATAAAGTTTATGGGCCTGATGAAGTTTTTGAAAAAATGGGTGTAAGGCCAGATCAAATTGTTGATTACCTTTCAATGGTTGGCGATGCATCTGATAATATTCCAGGTATGCGCGGTATTGGAGCTAAGGGAGCAGCTAAACTTCTAGCTGAACATGAAACTCTTGAAAAATGTATAGAAGCGAAAGATTCATTTAAAGGTAAAAAGCTTGTAGAAGCTTTCAGTGATCACCTTGAAGCCGGACTTTTATCTAAAAAGCTTATTGAGATTGTTACGGATATTGAACTTCCTGTTTCTGCCGAAGGCACAAAGTATCATTTTAATCCAAATGACGACTTTATTGATTTTCTAAAAAAACTCGCGCTTAAACAGGTGATGGGCCAGTTTCTAAATCTTAGAGAAACTGACGAGAGAGCTGCTTATGCCCAACAGACCGCTAAGTCTAAGAGCGATACGAGTAATGATCCAATTATTGTCAATCTCTCTGATGAAACACATGCTCCCCAAATAGATTTAGAAATCGTTACCGAAGATAGCTTTGAAAAGTTTATGACTGAGTCACAAGCATGGAGTGCGGTTGGTTCTTACAGCGTTTACGACTCGCTTGATCCACTTTCTAGAAAGCTTGCTGGCTTAGCGGCCAGTGGAGATGGTAAAAAAAGCTACTGGCTACCTTTTGTTGGTGAGGACGCTTTAAGTGCCAAAGCTTTTAAGAAAGTTATTACTCATTTTTGGAATAATGAAAAAGTTGAGTGGCTAAGTGATCATATTAAGACCGATCACTCTTTAAAAGAGGGAATAGAGCTTAAAGCTCCAACTTTTGATATCTCTCAAGCTCACTATAATATTAGTGCTGATCGTGCCCATACAGTAGAGTCGATGGCCAAGGAATACTTAAGCCTTAGTCTTGAACCCTTTAGCCTTAAAAAAGAAGCGCCCCTCCTGGCCGATAGTGATTATTGTGTAAAAACTTTTGGAGAAAGAGCTGCCGCTGTATACGAAATTTCCGGCTTACTTAAAAAGGATTTAAAGCAAAAAGAACTTGAGAAAATTTACTATGATATGGACGATAAGCTTTTTGCTATTTTAGCAAAAATGGAGAATCAAGGTATTTGCATTGATGCCGAATACTTTAAAAAGTTTGAAAAAGAACTTGAGTCTACTTTAGAAGATTTACAAAAGAAGGCTTGGGATAGTGCTGGTAAAGAGTTCAATCTTAACTCACCAAAACAACTTGGTGAAATTCTCTATACCGATTTAGAACTACCAATTCTTAAAAAGAATAAAACAGGCCCATCAACCGATGCTGAAGTTCTTGAGGAGTTAGCTTCAAGAGATCTCCATCCGCTTCCAGATCTTTTATTGCAGTACCGAGAAATTGGAAAACTATTCTCTACTTATGTTAAAGCAATACCTCTTTTGGCCAATCCAAAAAGTCACAAGATTCATACTCACTTTAATCAAAACGTGGCAGCGACAGGTAGACTTTCTTCTACTGATCCCAATCTGCAAAATATTCCAGTTCGCTCAGACCTTGGTAAAAAGGTTCGTCGTGGTTTCACCGCTAGCCCTGGAAACGTTTTAGTTGGAGCTGATTACTCTCAAGTTGAACTTCGACTGCTTGCTCACTTCTCGCAAGACAAAACCATGATTCATGCTTTTAAAAATGATCAAGATATTCACGCTCAAACAGCATCAGAAGTTATGGGTATCCCATTAAAAGATGTGACTTCAAGTGAAAGATCTAACGCTAAAGCCGTGAATTTTGGACTTATGTATGGCCAATCTTCATTTGGTCTAGCTAAAGCTCTACGAATTTCTAGATCGGAAGCTAAAGATTATATTACCAAGTATTTTGAGAAATTCTCACAAATCAAAAATTATCTCGATAGTTTAAAAGAAGATGCTGAAAAGACTGGCTACGCCATCACTCTTCACGGCAGAAGACGCTATTTAGCGGATATCAATTCTTCAAACCGTACAATAAAGGCTAACGCGGAAAGAATGGCGATCAATAGCCCAATCCAAGGAACAGCCGCTGATATTCTAAAACTAGCGATGATTGAAATTGATAAGCGCTTAAGTGAATCCAAACTTGAAGCTTCAATGCTTCTTCAGGTACACGATGAATTAATTTTCGATGTTCCTGAAAATCAGGCCGATGAACTAGCGTCTATGATTAAAGATTGCATGGAGAGTGTCGTTGAACTTTCCATTCCTTTAAAAGTTGACGTTGGAATTGCTAAGAACTGGTTTGAATTAAAGTAGAGGCTTTTTCCAAAAGACGAGTGATGCGGCACCTGTAACGGCGCCGTGCTCTGTTGAGATTGGAGAAAGTAAGACTTTAGAACTATTTTTAAATGGTCCGTATGATGATTCGTTCAAGCCAGCTTCAACCATCGCTCTAAAGTTTGCCCCAAGAGTAGAAACTCCACCAGCTAAGACAAATAGGTCAGGGTTAAAAAGAGTCTGCATTTGCGCTAGGCCCATACCCAGATCGTGTGCAGCAAGTTGAACTGATCTTAGGATTCCCGGATTTCCTTTTTTAAACTCAGTTGAAATCTCTGAAAACTTTAAATCTTTTTGAGTTTGTTCTTGCACGTGAAGCTTAAGTCCACGAACAGAAGCGTAACACTCTAGATGACCAAAGCCGCCACAGTTACAAGGTCTTCCGCCAGGATAGATCGTTATATGACCACCTTCACCGGCCATACCGGTTGGGCCAGAAATTAATTGTCCGTGAGAAATAATACCCGTTCCAATTCCAGTTCCAAGAGTGACGACGATAAAATGATCACTCTCTTTACCAAGCCCCCAAACTTTTTCTCCAAGAGCGGCTACATTGGCGTCATTTTCTAAAAAGACATCTGTTTTAAAACGGTCTTTAAAGTCTTTAACAAGTGGAGCTAGCTTCCAGTCAAGATTGACTGGTTTTACAATTTCACCCGTTGCCGAGTTAGCGTTGGGCGCACCAACGCCTACGCCGTAAAGCTCGTAGCCTGAACTTAGCTTCATGGCTTCAGCAAAGACTTCGTCTGCGTAATCTGCAAACGGAATACTTGATCTAGTTGGAAAGGTTGATTGCTTTAATGGCTCGCCTTGATCGTTAACGATGGCCATCTTGGTGTTAGTGCCACCAATATCAATCCCTAGAGCGACTCTTGCATTGCTCATGCTCCAACGCCCCATGGAGAAAACACAATCCATGTAATCAATATAATAACGATGAGAAGAAGGGATAACCCGATCTCTGTCATATTGCGTGGCACTTTTGGTGTGTCGGCATTAAAGCAAACCTTTTCAATCTTAGCTGCATTTGGTGGTGCAGTCATAAG
>CAXBMT010000246.1:0-3469 GCA_963976925.1 uncultured Bdellovibrionales bacterium | reverse complement strand
AAGATCTAACTGAAGTATTAATTAAAGTTCCAATGAGAAAAAGAGAACTTCCATACTTATTCTTCTTAGAAGGTGGCTATCACTACCTAATGCCTTATGTAACAAGAAGACTGCCATTTATTGGTTCAGTGAGTGATGGGATGATCTTAAAGCAGCTTTTCAATGCTAGAGCACGTCTTGTGTATGAAAGCTTAAAAGCAGAAGCCAGAGTAGCGCTAGGAGTTGCTCCCTATGTCGCAGCAGAGACTACACTTGGAGTCTTTAGAGGCTTTGAACAATCTGTCGCCCATGCGATTGAAAACGTCTCTAGCTCTGAAGCAACACGCTTTACCCAAGAGTTAACAGGCGTAAGGTCAAAGATTGTACAGACGCTACAAGAAAAACTTCAAGAGGGTGGGATCAGATCACATAAATTCCGTCACCAGCTTTCAGCGGCAACAAGCTTTGATCAGGCGACTCTTCAACGCATCATCTTTGAGCCAGCTAATATCGATGAAGAGGCCCTTGGTAGTGTTCTTTGGGAAGCGTTAAAAACTGAAGAGATTTTTAAACTAAGTGAGTTGGGTGAATTCGCTCACAAAGTAGCGATACAGTTATCTCGCTATAATAATGCTGATGACTTTGACCGCTATATCTCTGCTCTTAAAGTCTTAACGATTCAAAGAGATCCAGGTGTGGTTCAAATATTCTAAATTTAAGTAAAAAAAAAAGCCCCTTTCGGGGCTATTTTTTTATGGGAAGAAACATTTTTTAGATCTTAGTAGGTCAATTTGTTCTGAAGCCACAGGATCATCTCCAGCTTCTTTTTTAAGTGACTTAAAGAAAGCCTCTTTCATTGGTTCGCCGCTTTCTTTTCTCTCGGCGCCAACATTTTTTAAAGTCTTAGTCCAGTATTCAATATATTCGTCATCCATATCTTCAGTGAAAAGTAAGTGAAGCTTATTCTCTCCGCCCTCGGCCATGAACTTAATTTGTCCTGAGCTATCTTTTGATGCTTCAAAGATTTCTTTGACAAGAGCTTTTTGCTTAGCACTTCCAGCTTCATAAAGACCAAGCATTAGTGCCATTGCTCTTTCTTCTTCTGGAGCAACTAGGCGTGAACTAACTCTAGAGTAGTCACCAAGGCCATAGGCTTGGAACTTACTAGAAATAAATCTTCTAATGTCAGTTGGATTCTTTGGAAGAATTTGAGTCAGAACTGACTGTGCGTTAGCATCTGAAAGTTCTCTCATTGTAAATCTGAAACCATGAAGTGAAAGTTCATCACTAACACATCTAGCACAGCCAAGTACCGCCGTAGCTGTATTGCCGTGTCTGTTCGCTAGATAAATAATATTATTGATAGCTTTTACGACATCATCTTTAGATACATTGTCTGCATCTTTTGCAAGAAGTTCTTGTAGTTGTCTTTTTAGCCTTAGGTCTTCAGCTGATCCACCAAGCTGTTCAATGATTGCTGTGAACTGCTGACGAGTTGGAAGCTGACCTGAGACGTTAAGAGATTTAAGTGATAGTTCAACATATCGACCTATCTCACTAGCTGCTTCGCCTTTAATATTGTACTTGGCGAGGACTTCTAGTACTCCAGATCCATTAACTAAAAAGTCTATGAGCTTGCCTCCTGCTGCCGAAGCATTAAAGGACAGTGTGGCACTTAATAGGAGTGTTAGAGCAATCTTTGTAATACGCATAATTAATGACCCCGTTTGATCAACATCTTTCAAATATCTACGTGTTCTTATCGACTTAACTTCAAAGGACTTAAGTCAAAGTTTTAATTAAATAAAGAAACTAAGTAAAATTATCAACTTATCAAGGATTTTATAAAATATACCGATATATTTCTGATGCTTTACTCATTAAAGAACTACCTTATTGTCCTAAGTCTTATCATGCCTATCTTTTTAGCTATGGCGGCGGACAATCTTATTTCTATTCCATTTGATGGAAAGAAGTTGGAAGTTAACTTTCGTCGTGGTGCTAAGAAAATTGAAGTTGAATTAATCCGCAATGGACAGCGCCGATCTTTTTTTAGTGAAGTTTACGATTTAAATAACCCAAACAATATTGATGTCCATATAGCACAAGTAACGGCTTCATTAGAAACTCAAGGTGTGTCTGCTGAAAATATTGAGTCCGTTGTTACTATCTTTGAAGAGTTTAAGTTTGTTAGTACTTCTAACTGCCAAGCAATCCATTTAGGTGAAGAGCTGACTTCAGATACTCGCGTGATTGAAGACCTTGTATCTGAATTCGACAGAATCAGTGCAGGCATCAGAGGCGAAGGTGACTTTGAAAGAAGTATCGAGTTGTTTGAAGTCAATGTTCCTGAAGTAGGAAGAATACAACTCAGAGCTCTTGTTGATCGTCATGGAAATCCTGTTCGATTAAGTTTATCCCAAGCAGGTGGAAGTCTAAAAGATTTTAAAGTTGAAAGAAACGCTGATGTCTTTATTTTATCAACTGCTGATGGAAAGCAGATTCTTAAAGTTAAAAATCATGGAATGAATAATCGTTTAGTCAGTATTCATACTCTTGGTCGCGATGGGCTTGAAACTGAATCAAGAACTCATATTAAGCTTGAATCAGTTGACGACAGATTAAGTGCAACAATTATCGCGGCTTCGGATCGAATGGATCGAGAACGTGTTGGTGCAGTTCAGCTAACGTCTATTTCTATTCAACATAGTCCGGTCGTGCGCAACTCCCAAATGAATATTTATATTCCTTCTCTTGAAGTAGAAGGCCTTAGAGAAAAAGTTCAAGAATTACCTTTTGGAGCTGATGCAACTTCGCTAACAACTTTCAATGCAAGAGCTCAAAATGTCTATGATTCATGCTTATCTGAAACATACGTCCTTAGACGTGAATTATCACAGCCTTATTCAGACTCTCAATTAAGTGATATTTGTATCTTTAAGACGGGTCTAGAGATGGCGGATTTACATCTAGCTCAAAACGAAGCTCAGCAAAATGAGTTTAGATCTTGTCTTGTAGAAGCTGGTGCTCTTCGTAGTCAAACTGAAGAAAGAAGCTTTAGTAATGAGTTTATATTAAGCGGTGACTTTTCTCTTTTAGAAGCTTGCGAGAATCGTCTTGAAGAAAGTGCCTTAAGCGTGCAGCTTTCTGAGCTTGTTCAAAACAGCTTTCTTCGTAATGATGAATCATTTGCACCTTTATCAATTCGAGTAACAAACCTTGCTCTTGAACTATTTCGCCAATGTGAAGGTGATAATTGCCATGCATTAGCGATGAACAAAGCACGTGCTGAAATTTATAAACTTAATTTTGTTAATTGGTTCAATCAAGCTGTTCCAAACCAAACGGCGCAAAGAGAAAGCCTAGTCTCTAATTTTGAAAGTTGTCTTGAAACACAAGCTTTTGAAGTTTGTAGAAGCTCTCTGTTAACAGGTACGATTGGACTTCTTTCTGATGAGATGTATACCAATATTCTTAATGATGTTGGCTT
>CAXBMT010000245.1:0-3512 GCA_963976925.1 uncultured Bdellovibrionales bacterium | reverse complement strand
ATCAAATAATCTTTTCACATTGAAAGTGAAAACTGGCTTTCTTTCATCAAAGTCTTTTGAAATTAAATCACCTCGTACGGGCGTCATCCAGATTGGAGAAGGCCTTTTCATGAAAAAATATTTGATGAATAAAGACAACGAAGAAGCTGTAGCAAATAGCTTAGGCAGAATGGCAGTATTTTTCCATGAAGCAAGGCACTCAGATGGCCACGGCGAAACATTAGGCTTCTTCCATGCAGTTTGCCCTAGTGATCATGACTTTGCTGGTGTCCATGCTTGTGATCGAAATACTAATGGTCCTTATACTGTTGGAGCGCAAATTATAAAAGAATTCATCAAAAACTGTGATGACTGTAGCGTTTCAGAAAAAGAGCAAATGAGACTTCGTTACCTTGACTCACTCAATCGAGTCCTAACAACGACTACTAAAGTTATCGATAGCGATGATACAGAAGTGAAGCTACTTAAGATGCGCTTAGAAACAAAGATTTCTATGTATGACATCGAAGCTCTAATTGGTGGAGCAACGCTTAAAACATATAAAGAAATTTTAGAGCTTGAAAAACAGCTTATACAGGCCGCAATTAAAGCTGATGCTGTTGAGTTGATTCCATCTAAATTTTGGAATGCTGCTCCGGAATCGATTTAAAAGAGAGGATATGATGAATAAAAGAAAGGTACTTATATTGGCATTAATTTTTACGGTTTCGGCGCTTATTGGCAGTCAAACACGTACTCAGACGAAGGTTTTAAAATCGAAACCAGCTTCTTCACCAAATACAAGAACGGAGTATGTTCAAGTTAATGACCTTAAAAATAAAGAAATCACAGACGCTAAACTTAGCTCTATGGAACAGCTCGATAAGTCTATTCAGAAATTGAGTACCTCTATGCCTTCTAAGAAAGACGTTAAACAATTAGGAGAGCAAGCTCTTCACCATCTTCCTCCAAGCATTGCTGAGTTATCAGAAGATCTTGGAGCTATAAAGCAGATTCTTCACGATAACCCAAATGATGGAAAGATCATTGGTAAGGCTATTGCTTTTTACAGAACATGTTCTCTGCAAACAAGTTGGTCAACGAGTATAAGAGCTCTATGTTTAGCTAATCTTCATGAAGTTGCTGGAGAATCACTTGATTCAGCACCAGTTGAGCTATATCGTTTGGCAAAACTAGCTGTGGAGTTACCGGAGACCTAATGAAAATTCTGCGCGCCAAAAGGCCAAAGAATCAAACTCAGCTTGAGTTAGAAATTGGTCGAGAATATGAACTAGATCGTAATGCTCACCTTGGTGGTAAGAGTTTCTATTTTTTTGACTTCGACGACAACGTTGCTTACCTCTCAACTCCAATTGTTATCTTTAATAAAAAAACTGGCGATGAGAAGATGATATCCTCTGGTGAGTTCGCTAGAGAAAACAAGAAGATTGGTCAATCTGGTAAGTATGCTGATTACTTTTTAAATTTCGATGATTTCACCGGAAGCTTTAGACACTTTAGAGATAAAAACTTTTCTTTAATTGATAAAATTGTAAGAAAGAAACAGCTCTTTCTTAAAGATATTGAAGCCGCTCTCGAAACTAAAGACTATGGCTGGAAAGCCCCTTCTTGGAACTGCTTTTATCATGCGACTTTTAATCGTAGACCAATCTCAATCATCACAGCACGTGGACATAATCAAGAAACGATAATGGATGGTATCAATCTGATGGTGCGTGACGGACATCTTCCCCACACACCAAACTACCTATCAATTTATCCGGTATCAAATCCTGACGTTAGAATGGATCTTGGAGATCGAGATCTAATACAAAGTGTTCCTGAATTAAAGCGTGCAGCTATTCGTGAATCGGTAGAAAAAGCCATTCAAGTTTATGGTCACAGCCCTTATCACCGCTTTGGTATGTCTGATGATGATCCAAAGAATGTAGAACTTATTACGGAAGAGATGAAAGAGTTAAAAAGAAAGTACTCCGACATGAGCTTTTTCGTGATTTACACAAAAGCTGATACATTTGAAAAAAAGGAAGTCATTATCCCAAGAAAAAGAAGAGCTAAATCAACAGAGCCTAAGCCTGAACAATTAGGACTTTTTTAGTTTTTTCTTTTTAGTCTTTTCGGGCTTATTCATTGTCTTCTCATCATACTGAAAAGTTAATTTTGATCCCCCAGAATATAAAGGCATCATAATGCCGTCTCTTAAGACGAAGACCTGATTAATGTGTGCTGCTTTTGCCATCTTTCCTCCAATTCTAAGATGGGAGTCAAAAGTCTCACGTCAACCCTAAGTCTTAAATAAAATCAGTATGTTGGAGTGCATAATCAGCATGTTTATTTTATACACCGCATTACTTTTATCCATAAATTGCTTAGAATATGACCATGAAAAACATCTTTCAAACACTTTTCCTTATAGGAATTATTGCGCTTTGGAGCCAGGCAAGGGCTTATGAAGTCGTGATCCATATTGATGTTGAACACAAGTCAGACAACACCTCTAGTAATCTAACGACCGGCAATGCTTATTCAATGATTGGTGACTTAAAAACTGAAATTCCTCTAACCTCACTTAATATACGTCCACCATCAAGCTCCAATGAAAGCGCTGAGGAATGGGCCCACGACTGGCTGGGCGAGAATCTTGAAGAGCTAATCCAGTCTACCGGTTTAGCTCCTGAGCTTGTAGAAGTTGAGCTTGATCTTAAAAAGCATAAACTTCGTTGTAAAAGAAGAGGGACTCAAGAATGCCGAGGAGAACTCTCACTAGAGTTATCTGTGAGGCGCTTGTAACATTTTAGAAAGCTTCGCAATCATTAACAGTCCTGGAATTGCAATAACCGTACAAAACACAAAGAACCATACATAGCTCATACTCGCCGCCATATAACCAGTTGGAGCGGAAGCAAACACTCTTGTCATCCCCATTAAACTTGAAAGTAGAGCATATTGAGTGGCTGTAAACTTCTTATTCGCTAATGAGGCCATGAATGCAGCGTAAGCAGCTGTGCCCATTCCTGCAGAAAGATTCTCAAAACTGACAACGGCAGCTAAAACGGATTCATTCTTTCCCACCATAGCAAGTATTGAAAAACCAGCAGTTGAGATCATTTGCAAAATACCAAACAAAATTAGCGATCGAACCATTCCAAGTTTGATCATCAAGGTTCCACCAAGAAGTCCACCGGCTATTGTCGCCCAAAAGCCAAAGGCCTTAACGATAATCCCAACTTCGCTTTTACTAAAACCTAAGTCGAGATAAAGAGGCATCGTCATATTGCCAGCCATTTGATCGCCGACTTTATAAAAGAAGATAAATGCTAGAGACCATAAAGCACCATCACGTTTAAAAAACTCAATAAACGGATCGACGACACTTTCCTTTAGTGTTCTTGGTGGTGCGTCTGTAATAGTTGGCTCGTCGGCAAGTAATGTTGAAAATGCCGAGATCACCATGATCACACCCATGCACATATAAACGAAACCAAAGCTCATATAGTCAGATAATATGAGTG
>CAXBMT010000244.1:0-3537 GCA_963976925.1 uncultured Bdellovibrionales bacterium | reverse complement strand
CGCAACTTCTTTTAGATTTAGTGGGATCCCCTCTTTCAAGAAGAGGATATAGAAAAAGTGTTGGCGAGGCTCCTTTAAAAGAGAACTTGGCAGCAGCGATAGTTGGTGCAACAGATTGGAATTTATCTGAACCATTTGTTGATGGTATGTGCGGATCAGGAACTCTTCTGATTGAAGCCATCATGAAGTCTGCTAATGTTTCGCCTCAATTTATTCGTGTTAGCGAATACCTATCAGGTAAGTCATTAGCTTATGACTTTTTAGATCATTCATGGTTTACAAGCCATGCTTCCAAAGAAGAAGCTTTTAATAAGCTTGCAACGATCGAAGTTGAAAGATCAATCAAAGCACTTAAAGAAATTCCAGCTGGTAAGTTTTATGGCTATGACATTGACGATAGAATGGTCGAGGTCACTAGAGCTGCTATCAAAAGACTTGGAGTTCCTGATGATCGAGTCCATCTTGAGTGTGTAAATGCTGCCAAACTAACAGCTCCAACAGCTTCAGGGATTTTGGTTTGCAATCCTCCCTACGGTGAGCGAATGGGTGAAGTCGACCAACTAAAAGGTCTCTATCATGATCTTGGAGAAAACTTTAAAGCTAATTTTAAAGGCTGGAGAGCTTTCGTTTTCACTGGAAACTTAGATCTAAGAAAGAGCATTAAGCTTCAGACTTCAGCTCGAATCCCATTTCAAAATGGTAAAATTGAGTGTCGCCTACTTCGCTACGAGCTTTTCTAGTTAGTTAAAAACTCTGTTAGTTTCATGGCAAAGCTTGGATTGCTAAACTTCATCATCGCACCACTATTTGCGACTTTATCCATATGCTTATTAGACTTACTAAAGAAGTAAGGTGAAACATCTGGATCTTTTAAAAAGAGCGTATGACCCTTTGTCGAAAACTTACGAAGAACGAAGTCTGAATCAAGCAAGCAAATTTCACGAATCATAAAGTTGCGACCAATATACATGATGATACTGTAGTCGCTCATTTCAACTAATGACTTTCTAAGCTTTACACCTTTTGGTGAAGAGTGATCAGCCCAGTGAACTTTGATTTCACAGCGTTTTCCATCTAAAAAGAAATCAAATCCGCGCTGCGAAGTAGATTTTCTTTGCTCTAGGCCAAAAATACATTTTGCATACCACTCACCTAATTGAACAGGAAGATTTTTTCCGTTCATCAGGATCTGTTGGTTTCTTAAAATATCGTAAGATTTATGAACTTGTTCGATGGCACCAAAGATCGCTTTATTTTCAGGTAACTGAAAAAGCGTTACTTCTTTAGCGATCTTTCTTAAGAGTTTTTTGGAGAACTGCTTTTCGTACCAATCAGAGAAGAACTCATCTCCAAAAAGTTCGAGAGCGTCCATGACAAGTCCGGCTTTTAATAAAGTTTTCGCATCCTTTAAACCATCTACTTTCTTAACAAGATAGGAAAGTGGAGCATATTCACCTTGCTCATTTCCTTTAACATAATGCTTGTCTTGATCGTAGTCGGTATTGCCATGAGGCGTCTGCGAAAACTCCTTAATCACTCGAAAGAGTGTTTCTAAGTCCATTATTTGGGTATCCTAAATTTAATTTAAAGCAAAAATTCTTCTCTATCTTAACATCAGCCTGATTAAACAGCCAACGAAGATAAATCTTCAAACTCCAAAATACTCTGCGCAATACCTGTATTACTCGACAGAACTTGTTGGCAAAAGACTTTAAAGTCGACAACCTTACTCTCATAAAAGGCTTTATCAGTTTCACTTGCACCGCTCATTTTGTTTTGTGCAATTAGTGCTGAGTCTAGAAGTCTCCATGCAACAACAAGGTTTCCGGAGAACATCAGAAATTCTTGAGAATGATAAAGCACTGCATCGAATTTTTTCTCAGATGCTTGGACTCCAAAATGCTCAAGTATCTTTGTGGCATCTTTTAAACTCTTACTCATAACGGAAACTTCGGACTTAAATTCTCCAGCTTCCATTAATGTTTTTTGAATTTTTTCTCCCAGCTTTGAAAATGCCTGACCTTTATCTTTTAAAACTTTTCGCATTATAAAATCTGCCGCTTGAATAGCGTTAGTGCCTTCATAGATTGTGGCAATTTTAATGTCGCGTGCAAATTGTTCAATACCGTATTCACTACAATAGCCGTAGCCACCATGTACCTGGATCGCATCAACAGCAACATTAAACCCTTCCTCTGAACAATAGGCCTTACAAATCGGAGTCAACATCGCAGTCTCTGCTTCAAGCTCTTCACTTTGTGAAGAGTGAGCTTGGTCAAAAAGATCGCCAACATATAGACTAAGCGCTCGCATTCCTCTCGAAATTGCACGCATCTTAAGCATCAATCTTTTTACATCAGGAAGTTTAATAATCTCTCTACCAAACTGAGAGCGTTCATTGGCGTATTGCTCAGTTAGCATATAGGCGAGGTTCGCTTGCGACTCTCCTTGAATACCACATAGAAGCCTGGCTTCGTTCATCATGATAAACATATTCGTCATGCCTTCGAATTCTTCACCAAGAAGAGTTCCTAAGCATTCACCTTCTCCGCCGAAAGTCATTTCACAAGTGGCAGAACCGTGGATTCCCATTTTCTCTTCGATCTTAGTACATTTAACATTATTGCTCGAACCATCATCATTGAGTTTTTGTACTGTAAATAATGAAAGACCCTTAGTGCCCTCTGGAGCCCCTGGTGTTTTAGCTAATACAAGATGAACAATATTTTTGTACAGATCATTATCTCCAGAAGAGATAAAGATTTTAACTCCCTTAATGGCATACGTTCCGTCACCTTTTGGAGTTGCTGTTGTTTTAGCAGCTCCGACATCACTTCCAGCTCCAGGTTCGGTTAAGCACATCGTGCCTCCCCATTCTCCGGACATCATAGCAGTAACCATCTTCTCTTTTTGTTCTGAGCTACCTTTTTTGATGATGACGTTCATCGCTGCTTTTGTCAGACCGTAATACATAGAAAAAGCGACGTTGGCGCCATTGATAATTGATGTACATGCCAGTGTTACTGATTCTGGACAAGGCATTCCACCAAGCTCTTCACTAAAGCCTAAGCCATACCAGCCGTTGGCATAAAAAGACTGATTTGCTTGATGATAACTTTTGGGAACTTTAACACCATCACTCTCAAGCTTAACTCCCTCTTCGTCGCCAGCTTGTCTTGTTGGATAAACTTCATTTTCAACAAACTTATCAAACTGATTAACGATTTCAGCTAGGTCATTGGATTCATAATCAGCTATATGTCTTGCTGAATCTAGGACATCAAAAAGGTTAAAGTTAATATCTTGAAGATCTGTTTTATACTTGGCCATATTGCTCCCCTAACTTAAGATAGATGCCCAATATTCTAGCACGTAGTTAAGAATGACCGTATGCATGTAGATGAAATTTAAAACAAAAAAGCCCTCAAAAGAGGGCTTCTTGGTTAAACAATGTTTATATTATTAAAAGACGTTAATAATCTTGTAACTATAAGCGTAACCATCTTCAGTATTAACATCAGCCGGACGATAGTAAAC
>CAXBMT010000243.1:0-3548 GCA_963976925.1 uncultured Bdellovibrionales bacterium | reverse complement strand
GGAGTTCACTCCCCGGTTCGTGGCTTTAAAGGCTTACCGATGGCCCCTCGCTTTTTTGAAAAAGCTGAAGGCGCTTATATAACTGACGTTGCTGGCAAAAACTATATCGATTTTTGCATGAGCTTTGGCCCATTAATACTTGGTCACCGTGATATGGACGTTGAAAGAGAACTGAAATTTGCACTTGAAAAAGGCTGGAGTTATGGAGCATGTGAGCCCTACTCATTAAAGCTTGCTCAGTTTCTCGTTGATAGACTTCCGTTTATTGATCAAATTCGTTTCGTTAACTCTGGCACTGAAGCCGTCATGACTGCGATTAGGCTTGCTAGAGGTTATACAAAAAGAAGTAAAATTATTAAATTCGACGGCTGTTATCATGGCCATGTCGATAGCATGTTGATTAAAGCTGGATCAGGTTTAGCAGGTAGTGCAGATGCGTCTTCTGCAGGTGTACCAAGTGGAGTGTCGGACGATACACTGATTGTTGGTCTTAATGATCTTGGTGCTCTTAAAGCATGCTTCAAAGAACATAAAGATCAAATTGCTGCTGTCTTCATTGAACCACTTCCGGCCAATAACGGATTGTTGATTCAAGATCAAGAATACTTAGAAGCAGTTAGAGAACTGTGCACAAAAGAAGGTGCCCTACTCGTCTTTGATGAGGTTATTTCAGGATTTAGAGTTGCCTTTGGTGGTATGGCCAAAATTACTGGAATCAAGCCAGATATCGTTACTTACGGAAAAATCATCGGTGGCGGTTTACCAGTGGGCGCAATCGGTGGACCTGAAAAAATCATGCAAGAACTAGCTCCTGTAGGGCCAGTCTATCAAGCAGGAACACTCTCTGCGAACCCACTTGCTATGGTTGGTGGATTAGCGACTTTATCAAAACTTTCAACTGCAAGTTATGATGTGCTTGAAGAAAAAACTAAGAAGATTGTTGAAGTCTTTCAGAAGTGGTTAGCTGAGTATGATGGCGGACGCTTTAAAGACACAAATATTACTCAATATGGATCATTATTTTGGATGCATCCAAAGACCCAGATAAAACTTAAGTCTATTTGTTGTATCCCACCTACTCTAAGTGAGCGATTTGCACCAATGTTTGAGGTTCTTTTGGAAAAAGGAATCTATATCGCACCAAATGCATGGGAAGTTGGATTTGCTTCGCTAGCACACGATGATCAAGTTATTGCTGAACTTGAAAGAAGATTGTGGAGTCAATAGGTGCCTAGACGCAAACTTCTACTTATTCTTAGTTTTTTATGGTTAACCACGCTGCTAGTTCTTGGCGGCTGGTGGGTTTACCTCATGATACAACTAGGTACGGCCATGGAAGCGACTGTTTCTCCTGGCTTTATAAGAATGGTTAAGTGGGAAGGTGGCACTTTCTTATTATCGCTTTTGTTATTATCAACATCACTCATGTACTTGTGGTTTCACGATCAAAGAAAAACAAAATCGATCCAAGCGTTCTTTGCTTCTTTGACTCATGAACTCAAAACGCCGCTTGCCAGTATACGTCTTCAAAGTGAAGTTATTGATGAGTTAGTTTCAAAAGTTGAAAATACAAGACTACATGATCTCACAGGTCGATTAATCGAAGATACACAAAAACTTGAAGATCAGATGGATAAAATCCTGCAACTTTCAAGACTTGAACGTGGTGGAAACCTAAACCCATCAGCAATAGAGCTAACTTCATTTGTTAAGACAACTCTAGATCGTTGGGGACAAAGACTAGAAATAGACTATGAGTACGATAAATCTCTACCTGGAGTGATGGTCGATCAGTTTGCCTTAATGTTGGTCATAAGAAATCTCTTAGAGAATACAAGATCTCACGCAACTAGCAAGAAAGCATCAATTAGAATTAAAGTTGAAAATGGTACGGCGGTACTAACCTATCAAGACGATGGTTTTTTTGATGGTGACATGAATCGACTTGGGACTTTGTTTTATAAGCATAATTCCACCAAAGGCTCAGGTATCGGCCTTTACCTGGCCAAGCGCCTCATGCAAAAAATGAATGGTGATTTAAAAATTCTTCAAAATAATGGAAACCTCTCCTTTGTCATCACTTTTCAAAGTGCATCAGAAGTTGAGGCTGAATGAACTCAATTCTTATCGTTGAAGATGAACCGAACTTAGGCGTAACACTAAACGAATATCTTAAAGGTTTAGGTCATGACTGTTCTCTTGCAACAACGGTAAAAGAAGCCAAAAGTATCTTTGAACATAAATCTCCTGCAGTCGTCTTAATGGATATAGGTCTTCCTGATGGAAACGGCCTAGACTTAGCCAGAGAATTACGTAAAAAAAGAAAAGACTTTGTTCTTTTATTTTTGTCAGCTCTCAACGATCCTGAAACACGAGTTGAAGGTCTAGAAATTGGCGCTGCTGATTATATTACGAAGCCTTTCGCACTTAAAGAACTAACACTAAGACTAGAACGTATCTTAGAAAACTCTACGATCAACCAATCAGAAACAATAGAGATAGGAAAGCTTAAGATTCTTTTTTCAAGCTATGAAGTTATAGACGCTGAAGGTAAAGCAGTCCCATTAGCACAAAAAGAATGTGCCATTTTAAAGCTACTCTACTCTCGCGCAGGTCAAGTGGTAGAACGAGAGCAGATCCTCAATCAAGTTTGGGGAGAAGACAAATTCCCAAGTGAGAGAACAATTGATAATTATATCGTCAAGCTTCGCAAGTGGTGCGAGACTGATGACACTCATAGTTTAACAATTCAAAACGTACGTGGTGTTGGCTACAAGCTAAGTATCACTGATGGAGACTTATAATGGGACTTTTTCATAATCGCGATCAAAACGGATCAACTCACGGTGTACCTGTATGGTTTATGCGCCAAGCTGGTCGCTACCATGATCACTATCAATCAATAAAAGCAAAAAGTGACTTTATGACAATGTGTAAAGATCCAAAACTTGCACATGATGTGACGATGGGACCAATTGAAGAGTTTGACTTTGACGCTGCCATTTTATTTTCAGACCTTCTATTTCCATTAGAATATTTAGGAATGGGACTCGTCTATAAGCCAGGCCCAATTCTTGGCATGAAGATTTCAGACATGTCGAGCATCTTTGAACTTAAGCCACAAGGCAATCCTGAAGACTTTTATAAATTTCAAAAAGAAGCAACAAAGCTTCTTAGAGCATCACTACCAAACACAAAGACGCTGCTTGGTTTTGTCGGTGCACCATGGACTCTTTATGCTTACGCAGTTGAAGGTGGACATGCAGGGAATCTTATTGATGCCAAGAAAGGTCTTTATGATGGTCGTTGGTCACAATTTCTTGAGCGCCTAATGCCAGGGCTTTTAACAGAAATGATTTTACAAGCTGAAGGAGGAGCCGATGCAGTATGTATCTTTGATACAGCTGCTGGTGAGCTCGATCGCTACCACTATGAAAAGTATATACTTCCTGAACTAAGAAAACAGTGCATGGACTTTAAACGTCTACATCCTGAAACAAAGATCGTGTATTACTCAAAACATACACATATGGATTATCTCAAAGCAA
>CAXBMT010000242.1:0-3620 GCA_963976925.1 uncultured Bdellovibrionales bacterium | reverse complement strand
ATTTATTAAGGCCAGGACCTTTTCAAGCTCAGTTCTGGCTTTTTTCAATTGCTCAGAGATAAAGCCATGTTTAGTCCTGTTTGTTTCACATTTTTGCTCTAGCTCTTTAAGCTTTGAGTGCCAAACATCTTTTTCTTTGTCCCACTGGTCTTCTTTATCCTCAAGCTGCTTAATCGCTTTTGAGGTGCTGCCTTCAGGTATAAGTGGTTCTAGAATCTGTCTGGCATGCTGAATTTCTTGTAAAAGTTTAGTTTGAAGGGTGGCATCTTTTGTTTTTTCAATATTTCTTTGCTCAGCCTCATTACTGGCAAGTTCAATTCTTTGAGTAAGATCTTTAGTTTCTTGCTCGAGCCTTTCTCTTTTATTTCTGAGATCTTCTTGAAGCTTAAGATAGTCTCTAGCTTGTGCATAAGTTTTAGGTAGTTGAGGTAAGCGACTTAATAGTTCTTTTTGTGAACGCTCAATAGTGGCCGTCATTTTCTTTTGTTCTTCTTGGCATTCTTCAAGGACCTTACTCTGTAGGCTCCATTCATCCCTAAGCTTGACTCTCTCTTTTTCAGCTTTAGTCAGACTTTCATCAATATACTTAATTTCGCTTTGAGCTTGTTCTTGAGCATCAACCTGAGTTTGAAGCGTAGCTTTTTTCTTTAGTTGCTCATCTTTAGAGAATTGATCTTCTTTGATGCCAAGTTCTTTGCAGCATGTCTTAATGATATTCTCTAAAGAGTTGATCTCTTTGCTTAGCGCAGCTTTATCTTTATTTTGATCTTGGATTTTTTGTTCAAGATTTTCAATCCTGACACTTTCACTATTAATCTCTAGTTCAATGCTCTTAAGTTTATCAAGCTCGCTACTTTTATCAATGGACTTGGAGCTAAAAGACTTGTGAATTTCATCTGGTTTCCAATCATTGCCACAGACCAGACAGTTGTCTTTGTCATGCCCTTGATCGAGGATCAGCTTGATGGCATGTTCTAGCTCAAACTGCTTTCTTTTAAGTACTAGATTCTCATACTCAAGCTGACTAAGCTTAAGTTTGTCTTTTCTCGCCTTGAGTTGATCGCTAAAGTTTAAAATATCATTTTCTAAGGTTTTTAACTTAAGGCTTGAGTCAGTTTTCTTTCTAGTGCTCTCATCAAGGACAGGAAGACTCTTATCAAATTGTTTAACTTGTTTTTTTATATCTTCCAAAGATTCACTTAAATTAACCTTCTGTGATATTGCCGTTTTTTTACTTTCTAATTTTTTAATATCTTCTGCGATCTCAACACCTTTAGCTTTTGTTGATTCAATCGTCTTTTTAGCATGTCCTATTTTTGTCTGGTTGATATCCGACTTATTAACAGTTTCATTCCATTCTGCCATTAAAGCATCGATGGCATTTCTGGTGATATTGGTCAGTTGTCCATACTCTTGGTCAAAATCTTGCTCATCGATGATTGAGTCGATTTCTTTGATTCTTTTTTGCCATTTATCTTTATTTGATAACCAAGTGTTTTCTGACTTCTTTCTTTCTTGATCTCTTTCTGAAAGAGTCTTTTCATGGATAATTTTTGTATCAAGCTCTTTTTCTATTTTAATAGCTTTTTGTAAATCTATTCGGCGCTGATCACGCATCTTTTTAAAGCCATCGTAATCTTTTTGCCATTGGCGATTCTCATCTTTAGATTTTTGAAGATTGTCATTGGCACTTTGTAGTTCGAGCAGAGCTCCTTGTTCTTCTCCTTTATAGCGAGTTATATCTTTAACCCACTTTAAAAGCTCATTTAGATCCTGTTCGTCTTTTTTAAAGCGCTCAACACTGGTTTCTAGGTTTGGTCGTTTTTTCTCTAGCTCAGCAACTGTCTTTCGCATTTCAGTCAGCTCATCATCACTAAAGGGGAGTCCACCTTCAATTCTAGCTTCTAGCTCACCTTGGACTCTTGCCATTTCTCTAACTTTTTCTTTGAGACTTTTACTAAGCTTAGATAAAAGTTCAGCGCCGGCGAGGTTTTCTAAAATAAGTTTTCTTTCAGTAAAGGTCGCGGTCAGAAACTCCGCGAATTGTCCTTGGTTTAAAATAATAGTTTTTTTGAATTGTTCAAAATTTAAACCAAGTATCTCTTCTATAGGTGTATCGACTATTTTATCGTCCAACAATAATTGACGATTAGGCGTGTTTTTTAATTCACCCTTTTTACTAATATATTTTTTACATTTCCAAAGCGCACGATAAACCAGTCCGCCGATACTAAACTCTAGATCAACATGACCTTCCATCTCATCTTGTGTGATAAATTCCCACTGATTGAGATTCTTATAACTTTTTCCAAAGAGCGCTAGTGTTATAGCGTTTAATAAAGAGGATTTTCCAGCACCTGTTGCTCCAGTAATAGCAAACAATTCTTCATTTCCAAGAGCCTCACCAAAATCGATCTGATGTTCGCCGCGAAGAGAGGTAATATTATTAAGCTTTAGACTAATAAATCTCATGAGCCTTCTAGCTCCAAGATTAGAGATTTAAAGTCTTTAATGAGTTGTTCCGGTGGGGTGCTTTTATCCGGGAAGCGCTTTTTATAAAAGAGTCTAAATAGCTCCTCCATATTAGTCTGCTCACCACTGAAGTTTGTTATAAGGTGAGCATGGGCCTTATCTTTATCATCAAGCTTTGAGTTTTGACCCTCAATATGAAGGGATAACAGCTCCCATTGAGTTTCTAATTCATTCAGCATCAACCTAATGTCATCAGCTAGTCCTGCGATAGCTCCACTGGCTTTTAGTTTTATTTCTAAGAGCCCCGAAAGATCATTAGGAACTTTAATGTCACTAAGTTCTTTAATAAGTGTTTCTTTGATATTTTCTTGAGTGACATTAATTGAGATAACTGGTCTAAACTCTGGAATCTCTAGATACTCTTGATTTGGAGTCTCTTCACTCCAACTTAAAATAGAAACTTTTTTTTCTCGCTTTTCATTGAATCTAAAGCGAATGGGCGAGCCTGGATAAATAGCACGAGGGTTTTGTTCTCTTAGTCTTTGAGTTTGGTGAATATGACCAAGAGCCAGGTCTTGATAGGGTAGTCCCCAAAGTGATGTTGGTAGTCCATCTAAACCTGAAATACTGACTGATTGCTCACTACCCGCGAGGCTAAAGCCTCCAAAAAGATGGTGAGATACTAAGATCCTGCTAGAAATATCCTTTTTAGGTTCACTCTCAATAAAGCTTTTTAAAACATCGACAATACCAAGCTCAATTAACTGTTCTGGTTTTTCTAAAACCATTCTTGGAAACTCATCACTTGAGATAAGCTCACTCTTTTGCACATAATCAAGAACTTCATGACTTCTAAAAAATGGCAGAAGATGGATGGACCATAACTTATTATCTTTTTCTAAGTTAAAGACATAATCACTAGAGTTAAATTTATTATTTTCAGGAAAACGTCCAACGACGTTAATGCCTTTTGATTTTAAAAATGAATGTGGAGCTTGTAGGAATCTTCCTGAATCATGATTACCAGCAATGACAAAAACCTTTTTACCAATAGCTCCCATACGCTCAAGAAAATTATAATAGACCTCTAGGGCATCATGAGGCGGGTGAGGAGTATCGAAGACATCACCTGCCATGATTAAGGCATC
>CAXBMT010000241.1:0-3703 GCA_963976925.1 uncultured Bdellovibrionales bacterium | reverse complement strand
TTGAGGAAGAATTTGAAGATGATGATGACCTTGAAGACGAACTTCCTAAGCAATCATTTTTCTCAAAACTAAAGTCCAAGTTATTTTCAAGAAAAGCTAAAATTATCGACGAAGATGATCTCATAGAGGAAGGCGACCTCGAAGAAGAGGAAAGCCAGCAAGAGAAGATAAAAGACTCTATTTATATTCCTAAGGCTGTCGTCGACGAAGAAGATAAAAAGCCTGAGAAGAAGAAAAAGAAGAAAAAAGAAAAAGTCGATAGAAGTACTATGCCGGCAGTTTTTGGTAGAACATTTGCTTTTGTCTGCGAAGTTATCATTGCCTTTGCCTTTGTCTCAAATGTAGTCCCCATCTTAGATATCTCAAGTATCTATGACCAAATATTTTTAGATATTTCACCACTCATTACGAGAGGTTTAGATTTTATTTCTCCTTACCTAGAAGAAAAAATTTCTCTCCTGGCATTTATAAACACCTTTAACTTCGTTTCAATTTTTGCCACATGGCTCGCACTTAACTTAATTAGCAACTTACTTTTAAGTGTAAACTTTGGTCAGGCACTAATATTTGTTCGTACAGAAGGAAGCTTTGTTACAGCTCGAATTAAAGGTCTAATCCGTTTTATCTTAAGCCTTGCTTTGTATCCCTTGATCATCTTTGAAGCACCCGCCTTAATAAAAAAGCGCACCCTAAAAGAAGTTCTCACAGCAAGTGAGCTCTCCTACCGCCATGGTATTTTAAAGATTCTTGGAAACTTTTTAATTCTACCTGCCTTCACCATTGCTATCGTTGCTTTACCTGTGTTGATGGAGCCAGAGTTACTTGAAGGACCAATAGTTACGAAGGATCTTTCGATAAAACAGGATAAAATTGAGATTCCACTTCAAACTCACCCACTAAGAAGTCTTCATATTGCTATCAGCTACGCTCAAGATATCAAAGAACAGTGGGCATACTCACCTTTTATCAACGGCTCTAAAGATAAATTACTAGCTGGTATAAGGTTTATCAGATCAACCGGAGAATCTAATCAAGTTGTCTCAGTAGGATCTGTCACTAGAAACTCATTGCCGGTAGAAGCGATTAAAACAATTAGTCAGCTCGATCCATTTTTTAAGAGCAAATATCCAAAGCTCTCTGAAGCTTTAGAGACCTTAGAATTTAATCTTGAAAGTGATGCTGAAACAATGGCGTTGTTTATCGACACACTAAGCTTAAATCAGGAAACTTTACCAACTTTTTTAATGGAGCGAGGACCAACATTAACTCCATACTTTAATCTCAAAAAGTCTTTGATGACTCTGCTCAATATTCAGCTTAATAATGACGTCACAGCGAAGATACTTGCTGGTAAGAAGATCCTCGAGGTCTTCCCTACCAATAATCGATCGATGATCACAATTCTTCAATCTGGAAAGCTCGTCACCTTATCTATTAGCGCCAGACAAGGTGGTCGAAATGCCATCAATAAATTCAATCGTACCTTCCTTTCTAATTCAGCACCATTATTAGATCAGGCTTCAATTGAGCCAGAAGTAGCCACGAAATGGACTCCATTTGATTTTATTGATTACTTCAATCTAACCAGCCCTCCACCACTTACTCCGCCTGCAGAAGGTGCTTTGAAGAGCTTTATAAGCGGAATCTTGGCCCAAAGAGAGAAGCACCCGTGGTCGAAAGAAAATATCGAGTCTGATTACCAAAGAACCATGAAGACTTTGCAGGGATTGGTCGAAGCTGATCAAGACCCATGGGCATCTGCGATCTTTAATGTTATGAACGTTGACCAAGTGCTTTGGCAAACGCCGGCACCAACTGAAAACTCTGCTGTAGAAAGTGAAGCTGAGTCAAACTAAAGATTGATTATGAAAATTCAAGATCAAGTTAAAGAGCATTTCAAATTTAAAGTTGTCCATGAAGACAAAAATAGTGGTGCAAGGGCCGGGGTAATTACAACTCCACATGGAGATATACCAACTCCGGTATTCATGCCTGTTGGAACTCACGGTGCGATCAAAGCACTCCAAATGAAAGAAATGGTTGAGATGGACGTGAAGGTATTGTTATCAAATACCTATCATCTACACTTAACTCCTGGCTCTGATCTCGTTGCCAAAGCCGGTGGTCTTCATAAATGGATGGCCTGGGATAGACCAATCTTAACTGACTCTGGTGGATTTCAAGTCTTCAGTCTACAAAAGAAAAATATCAAGGAAGAAGGCGCAGAGTTTAGAGACCAGGATGGAAAGACAGTTCTCTTAACTCCTGAAACATCTATCGGCATTCAACAAAACCTTGGCTCAGATATCATGATGGCCTTTGATGAATGTATTCCTTATCCGGCAACTCGCGAATACGTAAAGAACTCTATTGATAGAACTCACCGTTGGCTCGATCGCTGTATTACGGCTTGGACAAACCCGAAGCAAGCTATGTTTGGTATTATTCAAGGTTCCGAATTCGATGATTATCGAAAAGAATGTCTGGAAGAACTTGTGGCCAGAGACCTTCCCGGTTATGCCATTGGTGGTGTTTCCGTAGGTGAAGGCCCCGATGTCATGGAGAAGGTTGTTAAATACACCGCTCCGCTGATGCCAAAAGATAAACCTCGTTACGTTATGGGTGTTGGTAATCCAGAAGATCTCTTTATGCTATGGGAACATGGTGTGGACATGAGTGACTGTATCATCCCAACGAAATTCGCTCGTGGTGGAACAATGTTTACCAACAGAGGTAAGATTCGAATCAAGCATCGTAATTATCGTCGAGACTTTTTTCCTGTAGAGCCTAATTGTTCATGCTACGGTTGTCAGAATTTAACTCGTAGTTATATCAAGCATCTATTTGATTCAAATGAAATTCTTGGAGCGATCTTGGCAACAGCCCATAATATCGCTTTTTATAAGTCCCTTGCCGATAGAGCAAGAGAAGCGATCCTTCAGGACCGCTATCTTGATTTTAAAAAGGAATTTTTAAGTCAGTATCTTAAAGAAGGTCACTAAGATGATGGCCCTAGAGTTTTGACTCTATGGCCATTGATAGGATCTTAGTTAGTTTTTCTAGATCACTTTTAGCTATATTATGAAAGAGTGCAATTCTAAACTGATTGCGCCCAAGCTTTCTATAAGCATCAATTCCATAAGCAATCTTATCCTTATCAAGCTTTTCGATAAGAGGAGTTACATCCACTTTCTCATCAACATCAATCGTTGCAACAGCGATTGAGCGATATTTTTCTTCTTGGATAAAACAAGAAAGATATGATTTCTCATTGGCCCAACCATAAAGCATATCGGCTTTTTCTTGAGCTTGCCTTTGAACTTCTTCATAACCAAGCTTGTTCATTAACTTAACTTGCTCGTTAAGAAAGAAGATCGTACTGATTGCGGGTGTATTATAAGTTTGAGCTTTATCTGAGTTATCGATACACAAATCCCAACGCATAATATCTGGAATATAACGAGACTTGTCTGCTGCTAATTTAAGCGCGCGCTCTCTTGCTTTTGGGGAAAGAATCGCGACAAAGAATCCACCGTCACTAGCAAAAACTTTTTGAGGAGAAAAGAAGTAAACGTCGGTCTTTGAAACATCACATGGAACTTGACCACCACCTGAAGTAGCATCGACCATGAGTAATTGGTCTGCTCCAACAGTTGGAAAGCTGTCAATTTGAACACCTGTTGAAGTTTCGTTCAATGTACAA
>CAXBMT010000240.1:0-3772 GCA_963976925.1 uncultured Bdellovibrionales bacterium | reverse complement strand
GTGCCAAGGAACTTGGAGTTAAGGCTCAGGTTGCTTTAAGAATTAATCCAAAAGTAAACGTCATTACCCATAAGCATATTTCAACTGGTAATAAATCTCATAAATTTGGAATGCTGACTTCAGACGCTAGAGATTTGATCAAAGAGAAGTCACTATGGGAGCATGTCAATCTAGTAGGCCTTTCTATTCATATTGGCAGCCAATTAACTGACCTAACTGCAACCTCACAGGCGATCAAAGAAATGGTCGCCTTGGCCAACGAAGTCCCTCACCCTCTAAAGTTTATCGATGTAGGCGGTGGTCTTGGTATCGACTACTCAATTGAGGATGAAAAGAAGGTTTCTAGTCCTCAAAAATACATGGCAGTCGTTAGTGAAGCTTTATCAGGCCTCAAGCAAAAAGATAGTATCATGACGGTCTTTGAACCTGGTCGATTTATCGCTGCACGTTGCGGAGTACTTGTTTCTAAAATTGTAAGAACTAAAATTTCTGAAGACTATAACTTTGCGATTCTCGATGCTGGTATGAACGATTTTGCTCGTCCTGCTATTTATGAAGCCCACCATGAGATTTATCCAATAGAAATTAAAAACGATAAAACGATGAAATGGGAAGTCGTGGGTCCAATTTGTGAAACGACAGATTGCTTTGCCAAACAAAGAGAACTCCCCGAGCTAAAAGCTAAAGACTATTTAGTCATTGCAGACGCTGGAGCGTACGGCAGATCTATGGCCAGCAATTATAACTTGCGCTCAATTGCTCTAGAGTATGCTGTCGACAATACAGGCAAAATTCTTGAAGTCTAAATTCTTTGCCCAGTTTTTAGCCTTCCTCTTGATCATTACCCCTATGATTCTAATACAAGTGAACAAAGACAGAGAGATCTCTGACTCGGCACTTGTTCAAAGAGACTCTAATCTTTGTTTTGACATTCAAAGGCTTATTTACAAGAAGCAATGCTTAGAAAAAATAGCTGATAGAAAAGAGTCATACTGCCAGCTTCTGCCGGCCAGTGGTCGTTCTACATGTATTGAAAAAGAAGCCGTCACCTTACGAAATAAGGCTAATCAAATATCAGATTTATATTCATTCTTACTAATTTTATTAGAGTTGATACCATTAATTCTTATCACACTTTGGTCTATGGGATTAACTCCAATAAAGTATTTGCGCTCATTACCAAGAATAATTCAAGAGATTTCAACCGCTGAAACATTTACATTTCTAAGACTACCAATCGCTGGTGTTAGTGTTCTTATCTACTATTTCATATTCAGGTTGTTTTAATTGAAAGTAAGTGTAATTGCCTATTCGTAAGACCAGCTAACAGTTCCATCTGGATTATCTTTAAGCACAATACCGGCAGCTTTAAACTGATCTCGAATCTTATCGGCAGTCGCCCAATCTTTATTGGCACGAGCAGTTCCGCGATCTTTAATGAGCTGTTCTATTGCTGCATCATCAAGTGTTCCGGTCTTGCCTGAAAGCTTACCTTTTGCGGCATTCACTTTTTCTAAAACAGCGTTAGCATCTCGATGAATAAGACCAGTTGCAAGAGTGAAGAACTGAATAGTTTCTTTAATGATTTTCAAAACTTTAGCCGAAGGATTTTTACCTTTATACTCACGATTCACTGTTTTCATAAAGCTATAAAAAGCAAGCTGCGCCGTTGGAACGTTAAAGTCATTGGCAAGCTCATCGCGCATTTTTGGAAGACATGCTTCAAGCTCACTTAAACCTGATTCATGCTCGCCTGGTTTCATAGCAGCAGCTTCTAGTGCAAATACATGCAAACGCTCAACTTCATCGAGCGCTCTTTTAATCACGTCATCACTCCAATCCATTTTAGATCTGTAATGAACTGACGCCAACATATGACGAAGAATTTCTCCTCCGAACTCTTGAACGAACTTTCTAATGGTCACCACGTTACCGAGCGACTTTGACATCTTTTCGCTGCCAAAATTTAAAAACTCGTTATGTACCCAGCAGCCAGAAAACTGACATCCGTTAGCTGCTTCACTTTGTGCGATTTCATTTTCATGATGAGGGAACATCAGATCAATGCCACCATGGTGCATATCAAAGCTATCGCCTAAAAATTTTTTGGACATGGCCGAACATTCAATATGCCATCCAGGACGGCCTTTACCCCATGGTGAATCCCATGATGGCTCACCTGCTTTTGCTGGCTTCCATAGAACGAAGTCAGATGGGTGCTTCTTTTTACCGTCAACTTCAACTCGAATACCATGCTGAAGACTTTCTAAATTAATTTTGGAAAGTTTGCCGTACTTTTTAAACTTTGGAACGTTATAAAGAACCTCGCCTTCAACTTCATAGGCATACCCTTTTTCAATAAGAGTTTTAACCATCTCAATAATTTCGGGCATGGTTTCACTTACTTTTGGTGTATGGGTTGCTGGTAACATGCCCAGGCTATCCATATCCTTAAGTACTTCATCGACATATTTTTGGGCATGATCGAGGGCCCCAACTTTTAATTCGTTAGCTCGTTCAATAATTTTGTCATCAACGTCGGTGAAGTTTCTGACGTAATTAACTTCGTAGCCAAGAGCTAGAAAAATTCTATGAATTAAATCTCCAACCACAAAGGCACGACCGTTTCCAACGTGAACAAAGTCATATGTAGTAGGTCCACAAGAATAGAAACCGACCTTTCCTGATTGGATAGGTTTAAAAGCTTCTTTCGATCTTGATAAATTATTAAAGACTTTGATTTCGTGAGCCACTGGCGCCTCCCTAAGCATTGTTATTGTAGCTTAAGAAGGAAGAATCTGCATTAAAAGCGATACTAATAATGCAGGAAGATTAGTTAAAAAATGAATCGATATTAGTTTTAACGTTAGTTTTTTCCTCACCTTTAGATAGTGAGATTTCTTGTGCGATCAGATCTTTACACTGATCCAGCATTTTCTTTTCGCCGAAGCTTAAGTTTTTACGATTTTTAAGTAGAAATAATGCGCGTAAAACGTCCGCAATTTCTAGTAGTGAGCCAGTTTTAACCTTGAGCATATACTCACGATGACGTCTGTTCCACGTTGAGTTATCGACCTCAACTTCATGATCATTCAGTAACTTATAGACCAGTTCGATCTCGTCGCCACCAACTAATCCACGAATACCGTCGATAGTATCTGTTGGTACCATCACAGTCATACCATTCGAGATGATCTTAACTGAGTAGTATTTTTTGATTTCGCCGCCAAGATCAGTTTCTTTCAGGTCAATAACCTGTCCGACACCGTGACCGGGACAAACCGCATAATCACCAATATTAAAAGTCACATAAACCTCCAAAGGAGTACAATACCACCCCATAGTACCGCTTAGTGTCGTCACAAACAACGCACCTTGTAATAATGACAGGGTTTATGGCCCTATAGAGGATAAAGGTTTAGAAAGCAGGGCCAAAAAAAGCCCCCTATATAAGGAGGCTTTCTTCTAAACAATTTTAATGTGCTATTACCAACGGTTGATAACTTCGTTCTTATCAAAGAAGTAGTTAATCTCGCGCTCAGCAGAAGCTGCTGAATCAGAACCGTGAACAGCATTAGCTTCGATTGATTTTGCGTAAAGCTTACGAAGAGTACCCTCTTCAGCGTCAGCTGGGTTAGTTGCACCCATAATCTTACGGTTTTTCTCTACAGCGTTTTCGCCTTCAAGAACCATAAGCATAACGGGACCAGAAGTCATAAAACCTACAAGAGATCCAAAAAATGGACGCTCTTTGTGCTCAATATAGAAACCT
>CAXBMT010000239.1:0-3787 GCA_963976925.1 uncultured Bdellovibrionales bacterium | reverse complement strand
TCAGAAATATGCTTTTTCTCTAGGTGTCCCTTGAGCTCACGAATATTTCCATACCAAGGCATTTTTTGATACTGCTCAACAAGCTCCTTGCAAATTGCCCTAGATCTTTCTTGAGAAAACTCATTCATAATTTTGCAAATCATCTGTGGGTTTTCTCTTAGAGGACGAGTTTGAATTGAGATACCACTAGCTAATCTGTGATAAAAATCTTTGCGCATTAGATCCTTTTCAACACATAACTTTAAATTTGAGCCTGATGCTGCAATAATTCTTGTCTTCACTTGAGTGGAATAATTAGAACCGACACTTCGAACTTTACCATCATCTAAGAATAGTAGTAACTTTGTTTGAAGGGACTTTGGAAGAGAGTCAATTTCATCAAGAAATAATGTCCCATTGCTTGCTTCAACGAAAGCTCCTCTTTTTTCTCTACTAGCTCCAGTGAAAGCTCCTTTGCAGTGACCAAAAAGTTCTGACTCAATAAGACTTTCAGAAAAAGAAGCAAGATTTAGATGAACGAATCTTCCTCGTACGCCACTAACTTCATGAACTTTTTTTGCTAAAAACGTTTTGCCTGTTCCCGTCTCTCCCTCGATAAGAACTGGAAGGTTTGATTTAGCCACGGGAAGCTTTATTTGATTCTCAAGCATACTTGAGTTTTCACTCTTTGAATCTTTAAAGACGACTCTACTTAAAGCAAAGTCTAAAATATCACCAGTTTTAAGGATCGCTTCACGTACCCATTGTCCATTCAATTTGAAGTCATAATGGGACCTAACCACATAAACCTTTTTAAGACTTCCGTTTTGAAGCTTCATACTTTCTAGAGAAAGCGAAAACTCTTTTTCATTGTCGCTAGGTAAACTTTTTAAATAGACTTTCGTCGCAAAATTATCTGGAGTTAATTTTGATGAACTTATTATCTGATAATTCGTTCTTTTGAGTTTGATAACTTTCTTTTTTCCCATCATGGGGTAGATTTCCATTAAGTCCTCATGAGCAAGACAACTCTTCTCTAAGCTCTGTGGTAATAGTCTGTGACATTGAATTTCATGCTTAAAACTTAGAATTTGTGCCATATCTGTCATTATTTTCTCCACTTTTTTAATTTTCAGACTAAAGTCCTCTACAAAATGGATGCCAAACTGGTATGCTTTTCACATGTCATATCAAATACGCCCCGCAAGTACTGTTTTTCGTTTCGGCTTCTCGGATGCCCAACAATTACGCGACTTTTTTCAAGAACAAGAATTTCCAGTTGGACTAGCATTTACCGGCAGGTCGAATGTCGGAAAGTCCACTTTAATCAATTCACTGTTCGGAAAACAGACCGCTAGAACATCAAAGACTCCTGGACGTACTCGTGAGGTCAATGTTTTCGAATTTGAATTATTTGATCCTGATACAAAAACAGTTCATCCTAAAAGATTCTGGCTTTTCGATCTTCCAGGTTACGGTCATGCACAAATTTCGAAGGAAATGGCAAAAAATTGGGATGACCTCATGACAACATTCTTTACTTCAGTAAAAGAAAGTATTCGAATAGTTAATGTTCAAGACGCTAGACATCCCGACCAAGATGCCGATAGAGAATTCCATCATTGGTTATCTCGCTACCCTTTAAGATGTTCACTGGCATTTAATAAGCTTGATAAATTAAAGACTCAAAAAGACAGAGCCATTCTCAATAAGCTCAAGCCTCAGCTTTCTAAGGATTACTCTTTTATTAGAGACATACATTTTATTTCAGCTGAAAAGGGACAAGGACTGCCACCTTTTAAAAGTGCTCTTGTTTCTTTCCTCTTAGAGGCAGAAGCAAGACTTGATCACGCTTGATCCAATTTCCCATTTTATTTTATCTTGGTCTCTTTGGGTCTTAGTCCTAAATCTTTCGCTGATATTTATCATTAGACCGAAGTTTATCTTTTCACCAAGAAGAAGAGTAAGGATGACAACAGAGCCATCTCGAAAAATAAAATTTCTTTTTTTTATTGTTTTATTTTCTAGCGCGACGCTTTTAGGTTGTTCGGCTTATTTTCTAAAGATCAACAATTCAATGATTGAACTTCCAACAAATTAATTACTGATCTTTGGAAATATTATCAGATTTATCTGGCTTAGAAATATCAATAGGTCCAGGTGCAAATTTGATTTTATTAACTTCTGATTCAATATCGCTCAGATTACTTTCACAGTTTTTAATTTTATTAATTAATTCGTGAGCACGAGGATTATCCCAATCAAGCTGCTTTCTTTCTATTTCTTTTGCTACCAAAACACCCAACTCTTCATAGGCTTCATGCAAGTTAGAAGTCGTCTTAGAAGCATTAATCATCTTCTTACCAATCTCTGTCGTTTTTTTTAGTTCATCAGTACAAACTTGAACGATCTCATTAAATTTTGAACGCCAATGCGGTTGCCTTTGCATAGTTGCCTCCAACTGACCATATTATAGCTTTCTGCCGGATCTTTGTGAAGACGCGGACATTTGCTACTATCTAAATAAACGATCATTCAAAGTTGAGCAGAATGTTTAAACAGCTATTAAATAAGATTAATGACGCTACTTCACCTGAGACGAAGTCTCACTTTGACAGTATTTTTGATCAGTTAGAGAAGAGATACCCAGGCAAAGAAGACCCCTGGGGCTTGAATCTTAAAAGAGCAAGAAAAAGTCTAGAACGCGTATGGCCGTTATTTAAGCACTACTTCCGAGTGAGATGCTTTGGTATTCAGAATATTGAGGATAAACCTTATATTGTAGTAGCGAACCACTCTGGTCAGATAGCTATTGATGGAATGCTTATCTGTTCAATGTTCTCGACTCAAGTTGAACCTCCCAGAATATTAAGACCTATGGTTGAGAGGTTTTTTACGGGCATACCATTTATTGGCTCATGGGCCGCTGAAGGTGGTGCAGTTTTAGGTGATCGACAGAACTGCATCAATCTTCTTGAAAGAGGCGAAAGTGTCTTAGTTTTTCCAGAAGGCGTTCGAGGTATCGCTAAAGACAGTGAAGACTTTTATGATATGAAAAAATTTGGACGAGGCTTTTTTAGAATTGCTCTCGCGACAGGTGTCCCAATTTTACCAGTAGCTGTTATTGGAGCCGAAGAGTTTTATCCACTCGTTTGGCATCCTTTAAAATTTGCCAAGAAAATTGGTCTTCCCGCTATGCCACTAACCCCTAATCTGGTGCCACTTCCCTCCCCAGTAGACATTCATGTAGGAGAAGCTTTTGTCATTCCTAAGGGTATTAGTGCAGATGCTCCAGACAGTGAACTGGACAAGTACATAGATGCTATCCACGAACAGATTCAGACAATGATAGATACAGGTTTAAAAAATCGTCGAGAGTTCATTGGTAATAAAATTTCAAGTAAACTAAGCAAAAAAGATTTAAAGGAATAAAGAGTGGATCAAAACCCTAAGTCACTTCTTATTCTTGGTATGGCCGGTGGACTGGCCAGGATCACAGCAGGACTTTTATTAAAAAGATTTCCCGATATAAAAATTGTTGGTGTCGATTCAAGACCAATGGTTCGGGAGTATCCTGAAGATAAGGTTACCTATCTACGCATGAAATATACACGCGGTAACTTTGAAAAAATTTTTCGAGATAATTCTTTCGATTCAATGCTTCACTTAGGAAGACTAAGTCACGCGCAGTCCGGACCAACTCTTAATCTAGCACAAAGGCTTGACCTAAACCTCATGGGGACAAAAAGAATTCTTGATCTATGTTTAAAATATAGTTTGAAAAAAGTGGTCGTTCTCTCAACATTCC
>CAXBMT010000238.1:0-3800 GCA_963976925.1 uncultured Bdellovibrionales bacterium | reverse complement strand
TACGCAAGAACCAGCTCGGCCAAAAGAGTTAAAATCTTTGGCGAACTGACTTGGACTAAGCTCATCTTTTTGGGCTTAATCGCTACGTTATTTTCTTATGGACCATTATCATTATTTGCTCCGGTACCTCTAGCTCTTGGTGTTTTACTTTACGGTCGATTGAAAACAGTTCTAATGGTTTTAGGTTTTGCTGCAGTATCTTTAGCGCTTCAGGCATATTTGCCACAAGCGACTTGGATGGCAGTATCTCTTGGAACTTCAACTCTTTTTGCAGGCTTAATTTCAGAAATCGTCTTACGCCGATCTGAACCTACAAAAGGATTAATTTTTACTGGCACAACATTCGTTTTTGCAGTGGTTGCTTTAAGTGCAATCGTTGTTTGGACTTCTGGTACTAATCTTCATGAGGAGATCAACACCAATGTTGCGACAATGTTTCAATCAGTTCGTGAGCAAAATGCTGAAGTTTTATCAGGTGGTGGGGAAGAAGCAAGAGTGCTTGCAGACTTTCTCTCTAAGCCAGAAGCCTTCGCTAGCGATATAATGACTTGGTCATTTTCATTTCTTTTTGTTGGTGTTCATTTCACTCTTTGGGTTGGGATGTTCATGATCTTAAGAAATTCGTTAGTTTGGAGAATTCGTCACGCTTACCCATTTGGTTTAAAAGATTTAGTTCGCTACAAAGTTCCATACTATTTCGTATGGCCTTTGATTGCTGGTTTAGCTCTCTTTATTGGTGCAGATGCAATTGCTCCATGGGCTGAAGCTCTAGGCGGAAATATCTTAGCTTGTTTAGCGGTATTTTTCTTTTTCCAAGGTTTTGGTGTTTTTGTCGATCTACTATCTTTTCTTGGAATCTTCGGATTCTTTAGAAGTATTTTAGTGATCAGCACTGTGTTTATGGGATGGAAAGTTTTGGTTCTTGCCGGACTTTTCGATATTTGGGTGGATTTCCGCCGCTTTATGAAAACTAAAAAAAATGATGAAGGAGATAGTTTATGAAAGTCATTCTGACGGAAAAGGTTCCGACACTTGGCAACGTAGGCGAGATCGTTAATATTTCTGCAGGTTATGCACGTAACTTTGTTATTCCTAATAGACTTGGCGTTGTTGCTGATTCTGGGAATGAAAAAGCACTAGCTAACCAACAGAAAGCTCTTGCTAAAAAAGTTGCAGAACAAAAGTCTGATGCTGAAGCAGTTAAAACTAAAGTTGATGGTTTAACTCTTGAGTTCGTTAAAAAAGCTGGGGCAAACGGTAAACTTTTTGGTGCCGTTACAACTCTAGACCTTTCTAATGAATTAAAAAGCAAAGGCGTAGAAATTGAGCGTCGCTTAATTACTGTTAACAACGCGATGAAAACTCTTGGTAAATTCACTGCTAAAGTGAAGCTTTTCCAAGGTGTTGAAGCTGAGTTCAAAATCAATATCGTTATGGATCCTGCACAAGCTGAAGAGCTAAAAGCTAAACAAGCTGCAGCAGAGAAACGTAAAGAAGAAAAAGCTGCTGCTGCTGCTCTTGCCGCTGAAAATGGCGAAGAACCAGCAAAAGAAGAAGCAACTGTCGAGCAAACAGAAGATCAAAGACTTGCTGCTCAGGCTAATGCGATTCTACGTAGCTAAGTTTATAATCTGATTATAGATTTTTAAGAGTGGGGGGCTTTTGTAGCCCCCTCTTTTTTATACGCTTGGAGTCTTCGTGCAAAAAGAATTTCCTCATGACTTATTAGCTGAAAAGTCCCTCGTTGGTTGTCTTATTATTGAAGGAACAGCCTTTGATGAGATTTCTGATTTAAAGATAACTCGTGAAGATTTCTACGATAGTCGCTATGGAATGGTCTTTGATTCAATTGCGGACCTCGCTTCAAGCAACAAGCCTGTTGATTACGTCACAGTTTGTTCACGTTTAACTGAAAAAGGCTTTCTTGAGCCTGTTGGTGGACAACAATTCGTAACAGGAATTCTAGAAGACATGGCCTCTTCAGCGAATATTTATCACTATGGTAAAACTGTTCGTGAAAAAAGCTCACTAAGACGAATTTTAAAAACTGCCATGCAAGTCTATGAACAAGGCATGAGCCACACCGGTGATGTAGGTGAGTATCTTCAGGAGGTTGAAGGTAAGTTTTTTCAACTCACTAACGAAGCCAAATCAGGCGGTATGGGCAAACTTAATGCCTTCTTAATCGAATTAGAAGATACCTCAAGACCAGCCAGAAATTCAAGGATTACCAACTGGATACAATCAACTAGATGGTATTCTCCTTGGTATGCAGCCTGGTCAATTGATCATCTTAGCAGCTCGTCCAGCTATGGGTAAAACCTCTTTAGCTCTTAATATCGCTTCAAATTCTTGTGCTCAGACAGGTCTTCCTGTTGCAGTTTTCTCGTTGGAGATGTTAGCCAACGAACTTTCAATGCGTCTGCTTACATCTAGAGCAAAAGTTGATAGTAAGCGTGTACGTAAAAAGGAATTCTTAGCGACTGACTTACGCGCTATCGGTAATGCCGTTCAGGAACTTTCTTCATTTCCAATTTATATTAATGACTCTGGTGGAACCACTATCTTAGATATTCAAAGTCAGTGTCGTAAGATTAAAGCTGAGCAAGGAATTGGTCTTATTGTAATCGACTACCTTCAGTTAATGAGTCCAACAGATAAAAGACTTCCTCGTGAACAACAAATTTCTGAGATGTCTCGTGGTTTGAAAGCGATTGCAAAAGAACTTGAGTGTCCTGTGATTGCTCTTTCTCAGCTTAACCGCTCAGTTGAAACGAGACCAAATAAACGTCCTAATATGTCCGATCTTCGTGAGTCTGGTGCCATTGAGCAGGACGCCGATATAGTGATGTTTGTGTATCGTGATGAGTATTATAATCCCGATACTACTAAGGAGCCGGGAGTAGCCGAAGTTATCATCGGTAAAAACCGTGCCGGTGAAACAGGGACAGCTAAACTTGCTTGGGTTGGCGCTTACACTAGCTTTGAAAACTTAGCGTTTGAGAGAGATGAAAGACGCTAATATCCAAGCTTTTATTTGTCGTGAAGATCGAGTGCTTCATTTAAAAAATGGCACCTCGACTTTTATTACTGCTGAAGGTTTTCCTACTTGGTTTGAAAAACTTAACCAACATTCTATCAATCTAAAGCCTGATCAGCCGCGGCTCATTCATTTTTTATATGAAGCCGGAGCCTTTATATTAGGTAATAGCCCGCGCTCAATGCCTTTTTATGCAGTTGATACGACCTTTGAGTCGGTTGAAGCCGCATCGATTAGTAAGTCTGGCTTAGAGTTAAAAAAAATTGATGGGCCAAGCTTTGATCTGTATCAAAAGCTTTATGAACAAGTACAAAAGCACTTGTATGCAGGTAATGCTTATCAAATTAATCTTACCTTTCCTTTTGATTATCAAGTTTCATATAAAGATGATCCTGCTTATTTCAATTCTTTTATGAACCAGCCTTCAACTGGCAGCTTTGCTCAGTCAATATACTGGCCTGATGAAAACATATCCTTTGTTTCAAATTCACCTGAAACATTGTGGACAGCTCGCCCTAAAAGAAATGGAATGTGGCGAGTGGCTTCGATGCCAATCAAAGGAACTGCTAGAGGTGGTGAATGGGATAAATTAGTTAATTCTAAAAAAGATGAAGCTGAACTATTAATGATTACCGATCTAGTTAAAAATGACCTAAACCGATTATCAGATGGGAATGCTCATATTGATGCGCTTAAAGAAAAACTTGAAGTTCATGGATTAGTTCATCAGTTTAGTGAGGTTTCGGCCGAAGTCTCTGGG
>CAXBMT010000237.1:0-3808 GCA_963976925.1 uncultured Bdellovibrionales bacterium | reverse complement strand
CCAATGTTGCAGTTCGTTCATGAGTTTGATATGGCCCATTCACTGGCTGAGTCCATAGCTCATATTCCTACAGGGATTTATAATGTAGCCCCCAATGAAGCTATTTCTGTTCGTGAAGCTAAAAAGCTGATTGGTCTGCCTAGCATTCCATTTCCTATCTTTGCCCTCGAACGTATCGCCAGAGGATTTAACACACCATTTTGGAGCTTCCCTCATTACCTCCTCGATTATATTAAATTTCCGTGTGTCATTGATGGTCGAACTCTAGAAAAAGAACTTAAGCAGCCTTTCAGATTTAGCATTAGAGAAACACTAAACTTACTAAAAGATAATTAATTACTTTTGAGACATTTTAAAATGAGCTGGAATTTTAGCAAAACAATCGACAAGTACAATTTGCTCGTTGGAAAAACTATCAAGAAAGATAGTGATGAGGAAGTTAATCAGGTTATACGAGAAAAAGAACTGATAGCCGCTCATATTCTTAAGGAACTATCTGCCCAAAAACACCATTTAGTTGCAGAGATTGGCTGTGGCTGTGGATTCATGACTAATTCTTTTGCGCAGTACTTTGATAAAATATTTTGCTGCGATATCAGTAAGTCATTTTTAAAAACGACAAAGAAATATTGTAAAGACTTCGATAATATTTACTATAATTTGCTAAATCGCAATGAATGGACTTTCACTGATAATAAATCTCTTGATCTAATTATTTCTCACAATGTTGTTATTCACTTTCCTCTTTATGAAGTTTTTTGGTTTTTCAAACAAACCAGTAAATTATTAAAACAGGGAGGTCTTCTTTACTTTGATTACTTATCAAGTGATGAAGTTAAATTTAACGAAGCAGGTGAATTTCATCGAATGTTTAACTATTTTCATATGAATCCTGCAAATAGTGAGACGCTCTTTCATTATAACTCCAATATGAGCATCAAGAACTTATGTCAGAGCTTTGGCTTTACAATTATAAAAGAGCAAAAGATGGGTGCTGAAAATATAGCTCTCGTCTTGCAAAAAGATTAACTCTGAAAAAAAGACACAGCGCAGCTCAAAAAGCATCAGATTCAATGGATATTGTTAATTGACCAAATCATGACGGCAAATTAGTATAATCTTCCATTAAGCCCGGGTGGCGGAATGGTAGACGCAGCGGATTCAAAATCCGCCGACGCAAGTCGTGGGGGTTCAAGTCCCTTCCCGGGCACCATATATCTTCCAATAGATTTTCTTTCTTGCTAAGTTGAGTTCATGCTTAAAATTGCAGCGTTATTCCTTCTACTGCTAAATTCTACATTCGCTCAAGCCAGTGGAAGCTTCCAATTATGGCAAAAGGGTTTTAAGGCCGATAGTCAGCTACAAGCTCGAGATATTTACGTCTACCTACCTCCCTTATACGAGCAGCAAGCTTCAACATATCCAACGATATATATGCATGACGGACAAAACTTATTTGACCCCACAAGGGCCTACTTAGGCCAGACATGGCAGGCTGAAAAAACTCTAAACTATCTTATCGAAAACAAGGTCATTGAACCCGTCATCGTTATAGCACTTGATAATACCAGTCAAAGAATCTTGGACTACACTCCTAGCTCTACATCTCAGTATGGTGGAGGTGGGGCCAAGCTCTACCTGGATATGATTGTTAAAACATTAATCCCTAGAATAGAAAAAGAATTTCGTGTTAATCATACTACTGACTCTAGGGCTATCATAGGATCTTCCCTTGGTGGTCTCGTCTCTTTATATTCAATGATTTCTCATCCAGATTCTTTTGGAAAAGTTGCCGCCCTATCACCTTCACTTTGGTGGGATGAAAAATTTATGATTAAGCAGTTAGAGCGCTCTAAGTTTCTTGCAAAGAAAATATGGATAGATAGTGGAAGTCTAGAGAACGAAATTTTAAATGATGTTCTTTTACTTGAAAGTTACTTAATCGACAGAATCTCTGCTAGTGACTTTAAGACAAGTATTCAAAATGGTGCAGATCATTCAGAGAAATATTGGGCGCAAAGACTACCCTTTATCTTAAAGTTTTTATTTCCCAAGAAATAAGCCTGCCGTAAGAGACCTTAAGACAGGCGATATTATTTTAGTCTTCTTCTGGCAGATTATCAGCAAACCCTACAAATGCTTGCTTTAAAACACCCTTTAGTGCCGGCGCCTTAGGGAAGGGATATTTCTTATCATCCCCAGTTTCTTCAGTGCCCTTGATCGCTTTTACAAGAGAGATTAAGCCGCTTTCACTTTTAACTGCGTACTTAGATTGCTCTTGCTGAGACTTAGAAATTAAACCACTCCAAGCAATTGTCTTATCTTTAAGGTCTAAAACTCTGAAGTTAACAGTAATTGATCTCGTAGTTGTTGTTACAATGCTTTTACCACCAGTTTCATTTCCCTGAGAATCCGTATCTGCTTGCTCATTTCTATCGTTTGAGACTTCATTTGATTCGATACGAGCAAAAGTGACATATCTAACACCTGAAACTTTAGTTGCCATCAGATTGATAGATGCTTCTGAAACAGCTCCATCCATCTCAAGCTCACTTAAAATATTAGTATAAGTTTTTCTGCCAAGCTTCTTTATAAGGTAGCTAGCATTAGAAACTTTAAACCCTGGTCTTTCTTCGATGATTTGTGCTCTAAGTGAATTAGCATAACTTAGTGCAGTCTTTGACTTCATATTCTCGACGGCATCAACGATACCACCCACGACCATACGTCCTGATAAAATATTTGGGTGAGTAAAGCTCTCAACTTTTGTTAAACCCTCTACCTTAGTTCCACAGCTTGTAAGCAATAACATTGAAATCAATGCAATGAATTTCATAACTACATCCTTATTTTATTTTTTTGCTATTCTATTAACTAATTGCATTTGTTGACCACCCCTTAAAGCTTGACCGTTTTATTTTTATTTAGAAATCTTGAAAGAGACTCTCTTTGCCTACTGCCATCAATAAATTTTGAGTCATGGTAATGTTTATTTAACAAACTGCTTTGTGGTGAGGGAGTCTATGAAAAATTGGTTATTTATACTTGTTTTAGGAGCGAGCACTATGCTGTTTGCCAAGGACAAGCCTTATGAGTCATTTATAAAAAATTTGAAGTCTCATCTTGGTCATTATGAACTTGTTAAGGGTGACAAGAGATGCAATGGCGATCAACTCGTACTATTTAATGATAAAGATATCAAAGAAGGCTTTCGTATAGGCCATGATATTTACTTCTCCAGCATTTCTGACTCTTCTGCATCTGAAGAACAGAGCGGGGATTGCTCAGTTAATACTAAGTACAGCTATACAGCTTCATCGATTTCACTTCGAACTGAGATTTCTCGCTGTCCTGCGAGCCTTAAGAAAGAAGAAGCAGTGTCCACGAAAGTATTTAGAATTAAAGATGGTCGAATTTATTATTCTGTAAAAGAAAATGGCTTTTCTTGTGAGTATAAAAAAGTCGCCAACAAGGAAGGTAAATAATGAAATTATTTATCGTTTTAGCTTTGGGGCTAACTTTTCAAGCAAATGCACAAATGGATCCTAACCGCTCTCTTCGTGGAGCAGGCTCAGCACCAAGTGGTGAATGCCACAATTGTACAACTGATACTGATCACGAGATCTCCGGAATAAGTCTTCCAACGACAAGACCACGCCGCGGCTCAATGCCCTATTTCAACACAGCCTGTCGCTCATTTATTCAAGCAGATGGCTCTTATGGTGAATGGGGAAATTTGATTGTGAATTATATTAATGGCAGTACTACAAGAAAAAATGATTTCTTCTCAAATGGTATTTTAGGAATG
>CAXBMT010000236.1:0-3866 GCA_963976925.1 uncultured Bdellovibrionales bacterium | reverse complement strand
TGATAAAGAGATTTCAGCGCTTGAAGAGACTTTTAATGCTGACAAAGCTAAGTGGGAACAAGAAGTTCTTTCTGTTAAAAAAGTTTCTGAACTTAAAAATCAGCTTGATAAAATGCGTTTTGAGCTTGAACAAGCAGAACGTCATCAAGATTATGAAAAGGCGAGTGAGCTAAAATATTCACTCATCCCCGAAATCGAAAAGCAGGTTCAAGGTACAAGTCATGATTGGGTCTTAGGTGTTAAAGATATTGCTGCTGTTATTTCAAGACAAACTGGAATCCCGGTCGATAAGATTTTAAAAACTAAGCAAGAAAACATTCTTGATCTTGAATCTGAACTTAAAAAAAGAGTTTATGGCCAAGATGAATCATTACATGAAATTGCAGAAACGCTGATTTCTTCTCATGCTGGTTTAACTGATGAGAGAAGACCATTAGGTTCCTTCTTATTAATGGGCCCCTCAGGTGTTGGTAAAACTGAAACGGCAAAATCTCTTGCAGAGCTACTTTTTGATACTGAAGATGCTCTTATTCGTTTTGACTTATCTGAGTTTTCAGAAAAGCACTCAGTTTCTAAACTTATAGGCGCTCCAGCTGGTTATGTCGGTTACGATGAAGGCGGTATTTTAACTGAAGTGATTAGAAGAAGACCCTATGCAGTGATCCTATTTGATGAAATTGAAAAAGCGCACAAGGATTTTGCTGATATTTTACTTCAAATTCTTGATGACGGTCGCTTAACTGATAATAAAGGTCGAACTATTAGTTTTAGAAACACCGTTATTATTACGACTACAAATTCTAAAAACCTTGAATCAGATTTTAAGCCAGAAGTGCTTGGACGATTAGATGCTGTGCTTGAATATGGCTCACTTGGAACACAAATCATGAGTCATTTGGTTGAAAAGCAGATCCGTCTACTTAATCAAAGATTAGTCGATAGAGATCTTGTCCTAGATGTTCAAGATGATTTAAAGCTTGTATTGGCCGAAAAAGGGTATGATCCAAGATATGGTGCACGTCCTTTGGCTTCAGTGTTTAATAAGTATTTGACTAGACCACTAGCAAAACTTCTTTTGTCTGATACTAGTAAGCAAAAATCTATTAGCGCTAGCTGGAATAACAAGAATGAAGCGGTAGAATTTAGTCTCACTCAGGGTTAATTTTGCCACTTATAGTTGTTCTCGATTATTCAAAGGTATAATTTAACTACCTATATTTAATTGAGGATACTATGAGTGAGCAAATCAAAACCTTAGAGGCAAATGAATATTTAGTCCGCGAAGGCGAAGAAAGCCAAGATATGTATTATCTTCAATCTGGCACCTTAGCTGTTGTTAAAAGAAAGGGCGACAAAACCCAACAAATCGGAACTATCTATTCAGGTGAAATCGTTGGTGAGATGTCATTTCTTGATGAAGAGCCAAGAAGTGCTTCAGTTAAAGCTGTTACTGATTGTACTTTGACTGTTATTCCAAGAGCTAAGTTTGATGCTTCCATGAAGCAACTACCAAAATGGTATCAGGCTCTAGTGCACACTCTTTTAGATCGATTAAGAAAAGCCAATACAAGAATTAAAGTTTAAAACCAAATTCCAAGTCTATCAGTTATTCGTTCTTTTTCTTCTGTAGAAAATGGATTTCCATCTATTGATAAATGTTTGAGTGTTGTTAAGTTGAAGATAGGAGCTGGAAGCTCCTCAAGATTATTATTATCTAGAATAAGTCTCTTAAGTTTAGATAGATCAATAAACTCTTTAGGCAGTGTCGTAAGTTTATTATTATTTAAATCAAGCTCGCTCAAATTATCTAGCTCACATAGCCACTTTGGAAATTCACTAAGCTGAGTTTGTGCTAGTTGAATTTTTTCTAAGCTTTTTGAAGCACGAGCATTTGGTAGTTTTAGGATTGGACATGACTTTATTTTAAGAATACGCAGGTTTGGAAGTTCAAAAACTTCTTTTGGTAATGTTTCGAGAAGTGGTGCCTGAATACTTAAACTCTCAAGGTAAGTTAGCTTTGAGATCTCTGCAGGAATGCTTGTTAGGCCTTCGCCAATTATTTCTAAAATGGCGATATCATTTTGAAGTAAAACTTCGCTAGGAAAAGAAGATTGATTTTTTTTTAGTTTATATCTCAAAATAAACTCCTAGCGATGTTGACCTGGTCCAGGGATGCCTAAAAAGTAGAGTATTGAAGTCATAGGGCCGTGACTCATATGCTGTTCGGCTTCTTGTTTTACGATGTCTTTAGCGTGAAAGGCAATACCTAGACCGGCCGCTGCCAGCATGGGCAGGTCATTAGCACCATCACCTATGGCAACAACTTGCTCAAGTGAGATCTTTTCTTGTTGAGCGATGACTTTAAGAAGGAATGCTTTTTGTTCGGCATTAACAATAGTTCCCTCGATTTCACCCGTCAGTTTACCATTTACAATTTCAAGCTCATTAGCAAAAGCATAATCAAGACCTAGTTTTTCTTTTAGGGCTTCGGCAAAAAATGTAAATCCACCAGAGATGAGAGCAACTTTATAGCCAAGTGATTTCACTGTTTCAATAAACTCAACTGCGCCCGGCGTGAAAGGAAGATTGTTAAGAATCTCTTTAAGCTTACTTTCTTCAAGACCTTTAAGTTTTGAGACTCTTTGGCGAAGAGATTCGTTAAAATCCATCTTGCCGTTCATCGCTTCTTCAGTGATATGCCTAACTTCGGCTCCCACTCCTGCAACATCGGCCATTTCATCAATGACTTCGGTTTGAATAAGAGTTGAGTCCATATCAAAAACGATTAGTCTTTTACTTCTTCTAAAGACATTGTCTTTAATGAAAGCGACATCGACTTTATGAAGTGTTGAAATTTCTAAAAGTTTTTCTTTAACTTTTTTCCAGTTAAGACCACTTGGAACGGTTGTGGTAATTTCAACACATGTAAAGTTCTGTGGAGTCATATTATCAATTCGTAAGATATTTATTCCAGCTTCAGCGATTGCATCGGCCATGTCTCTAACAAAAGATGCTGGTAAATTTTTAGTACTGACACAACTAAGGATAAATTTCTCACCAAGTTCAGGCAGATCTCTTAAAGCAATTTCTTGAAATGTTAGAGTAAGGTTCATTTGCGAGCAGGAAAAAAGTAATTCTTTAACAACTTTAGGCTCTTCATCTTCGACTTCAATCAAAAACGATAGTGAAAGTAATCCGTGCGTAACCCCTTGTCCCATATCTTTTAAAGTTGCATTGTGTTCTGTCACAAGGTGCATAAGCTTAGAGGTGATACCTGGTTGATCGGGCCCAGAAACTGTGACGAGGATATTACGAGTTGGAGAATTCTTTTGCATGGGCCGATTTCCTTTTAGCCTTGATTTTACGCACGAGTCCTAAAGAATACTCTAGGGCGGAAAAAACTGACAGTAAGCTGGCAATAGCTATGAGGCCAAAGCCCAGTTCTGGCATTGGAATGCCAAATGGTCGGTCATAGGCCATAAGAAAGGGGATACCCACCATTTGTGTTGCGGTTTTCCACTTTCCAGCTTGGCCGACTGGAACTTTTAACCCTCGCTCTGTAGCGAGTAGTCGTAATGAGGTTATATAAAGTTCTCTTAGAACCAAAACAACAACTAGTAAGCCTGAAAGACGTCCAAGCTCTTGCAGCATAATAAGCGAAGATATGACGAGGAATTTGTCTGCTATGGGATCTAAAAAAGAACCAAAGACAGTGACGATATTTCTTTTTCTCGCAATATATCCGTCAAAGAAGTCTGTTATTGACGCTGCCACAAAAGTCCACGCAGCAATATATCCAAGGGTTTTATTCCATGGAATTATAGCTTCCCAACCTAAAGTATTAAGAAACATTGAGCCAATGATGA
>CAXBMT010000235.1:0-3890 GCA_963976925.1 uncultured Bdellovibrionales bacterium | reverse complement strand
AAGATGGATGCGTTGAAAAAGGAATTAAGCTAAATGCGAGTAATGATGAGATTATTCCACCCTCAAATATTACTCAAGATACTGGAAGACTATCAACCTTCCCTGATAGCTCTTTAACACAAACTAATAATGGTCAGGCTATATATCAGCCAGCTGCATTTAGAGGTGGATTTTATACTAATATATCTAACGAGTTTAACTTAATTCCCGACGCGTTTGCCAGAAGAACTGCTTTTATTCTTCCTGTCTATATTGGTAGTGGATCAAATATAGATTCGGTTAAGATTGTTTTTGACGGTGATAATTTTACAGAACCACAAACTGTACCAATCTCACAGTCGGCTTTTTGTAATGACCCAGGTTTCGATGAAACACAAAATCCAAATCCAATCATGCAACAAGATGATCCAGCTGCTTACGCTGGTGCAAATGCTGACGGTATAGAAGCTGGTAGATGGTGCTTAAAGCAATTCACAGGGTCAGATGGCCAGGTTTATGACACATTAGTAGTCATAGCTAATGATAAGAGAACTTTCGGTGGTGAATTTTGGATCTATGCCGGAATTGAGGTGGACTTTAAGGTTTATGGAACAGCTATTGGTCCTGAGGCTGCAGCACTTTCTGCAGGTGTCGGTCTGGGCATGTCTTCAGGTAATGCAAACTATTATGAAACGAAACTAGGACGTCTCGAACTTCTTGGTATTCCTCAAGTCTTTTATGAACCACTATATTGCAACTCTGCACGTAACGAGCTTGTGCCTGGCATATTTGATGATGCGATAACGGATAGAACAAGCTTTGAAAGCAATTCTATTGTCTACGATGAATATGTTCACGCAGGAGGAAGTGCCAGATCAATAGAAAATTTATATGATCCTTCTCCACCTTCTATTGCAAGTGACGCTTCAAAAACAGGTGGGAATGCTAAAGTTGTCTTTAAAGACAAAGTTAAACTACCAGAAGTCTTCTCAGGCCACGAATTCACGTGCTGTCGAGGCTTAGGTAGTGTAACGGAGTCAGCTGGAAAGTGCTGTACTAACTTTGCCGCTCAAAACAATGATGGTGACCTCGTCTGCCTTATCCCATCGGGAACAGACCTGAACGTATTCTTTAACAAGTTTGTCTCATCAGAAGGTATGGGAGAATCTCTGCCAGGTGGCGGTTTATTAGAAAAAGACTTTATCCCAGAAACCGGTGAGCCAAAACTTACCAGTGAAGTTACATCAAAAATTGAAACTCTAGGGATCGCCTTTTGTGAGCAAAATGCGATCAGAAATGGCGCAGCGCTAGGTAGCTTCTATCCACAACCAAACTCTGGCTCATTTAATGGGGATCCAGAGGCTGGACGTACTTATAGCTTTATCGATAGCCCACTAGACTTTGATCCAGACCGAGATACTGGAACAATTTTATTTAATAGAGGCTATCGTTGGGGTCATCACGTTTACTGCCAGTAAACGCAGTGCTATAAGCACCATTATGTTGAAATTTACCTGCATGGTCGTTTTGGCCCTTTCATTTATTGAAGCAAAAGCTGACTGGCTTTGTACTCACCCTCAGTTATGCCAAGTCGTAGCTGATTACTATAAGCTTAGTAATATCCAAGCTCCAAAACTTACAAAAGCAATCGCTTCAAATAAAGATCCTCACGAAGTTGAGCCGACTACGACTGAATTAAAAAATATTTATAAGGCTCGATACCTAATCACTGGAGCAAGAGAGCTACATCCATGGATTACTTCAATTTTAAACTTAAGAAGCAAGAAGCCCGAACTTAAAACTTTTAGCTATGACGTTAATCAAGATTATTTAAAGAGGTATCCAAAATCTCATAAGGAATCACTCGCCCATTTTTGGCTATATCCTGACATCAAATGCGACGTATTCAATAAGTTTCAAAAATGGATAGAACGAGACAAAGAACCTATCGAATGTCCTTATAAAGAAGAGGCACTAGTCTTAAAAGATATTAAAATCGAGATTCCAACAATCGTTAGTCATGATGCTATCGTCCCGCTCTTACTCTCACTAGGTATTGAAGCTTACTCCATAAAAGGATCGGGTCATCATGAAGAACCAAATCCAAAGCAACTCAAAGAGATTCATCTTCTACTAAAAAAGCATCCAAAAGTTTTATGGATCGTTGAGAAACAAATACACTTTCCTAATGCTATTGAAGCTTTAAAAAGAAAAGATGATAAGATTATTCATATTGATACCAATAGAGACTACCCTTCAAATAAAGATGCACCTCTCATAGAGTTAGCAGCTTTTCTAAAACAAACAGGGTTATAAAATGCTTAAAGCATCCAATATAGATTTTAGCTACCCTGACAACGATCCTGTTCTTGAGTCAATTTCGTTCACAATTGAAAAAGCTGGAATGCTCGGGATTATTGGCCCAAACGGCGGTGGTAAATCGACATTACTTAAGATTATTGTTGGTCTACTTCCATTGGAAAAAGGATCAATACTCTTCAATGGCAATGACCTTCGCGGATCCAATAAAGCGGTCTATGTACCACAAACAATAAAACTTAATGACACTCTTCCGATAAAGGTCAGTGACTTTCTAAACCTATCAAAAAAGCATGCACAACGAGGCATCGACGAGTGCCTTTCAAAAGTTGGCATGATAGACAAAAAAGAATCACTGATAAGAGAACTATCCGGCGGACAAAAACAAAGAGTCATGCTTGCTCGCGCTCTAATGCAAAAGCCTGAAGTTCTCGTGCTTGATGAGCCTACGACAGGTCTAGATGGCCAAGGTCGAGATCAATTGATGCAACTTCTAAAAGATTTACAGCATGATGAAAAAACAACCATTGTCGTTGTCGATCATAATTTGAATCAAGTTTTAAAACATGCAGATAAAGTTTTATGTCTTAACAAAAAACATCATTGGCATGAAAGAAAAGAGCTTCTCACACAAAATATTATCAACGATATTTATCACTGTGAGTTTGAACACATCAGACTTCATGAAGCAGGCACACAGTTTGATGACCAACATCATGAATGCCAGCATGACCATGCCCATAGTCACGATAAGGACTAGGTAGAAAAATGATAGCTAGCTTATATGACTTTATCGAGTTCCCATTTCTTTATCGTGCCTTGATTGCAACTGCTATTCTTTCACTTACTTGTGGATTAATCTCACCACTCATCATTGCCAAACGATATGCATTTCTTGGATCAGCAGTTTCACATTCTACGCTACTAGGACTCTCACTTGGCCTCTATTTGTCGGGGAGTAATGCCCCACTCTCTCTCTATCTTTGGACATTGATCATCACTTTAGTTTTAAGTTTACTTTTAGCTAAATCAACCTGGCGTCAATCACTACCATCAGACACTTTAATAGGTTTATTTTTTACTGGCACAATGGGTTTAGGAACTTTGATTCACTCCTTAACTAATAGAAATAGCGGCGACTTGATGTCTTTTCTTTTTGGTAATGTCTTATTGCTCACTAACACTGATATTTATATTTCCATAATTTTAGCATTAATCATTATTCCACTTATCATCATTCCTTTTAACGATTGGATTCTAAGTATATATGATGAGGAGTTTGCAATTCTATCTGGAGTACCAGCTAAGGCAATGCACTTCATCTTTGTTTTTGTCATGACGGCGTTAATTGTTTCTGCACTGAAAGTATCAGGTACTATTTTAGTCAACGCCCTCTTGTTAGCTCCTGGTTTCTTTGCCTTAAGCTTTGCAAAAAATATCAAATCAACCTTTTATATTTCTGTTCTCTTTTCTATCCTCACTGCTATAATAGGATTAGTACTAGCTAATTATCTTGAAACACCATCAGGTGCCACGATAGCGGTCTCACAATTGAGCTTTCTTTTTATAGGAAAGTTTATTGTCTTCATAAA
>CAXBMT010000234.1:0-3938 GCA_963976925.1 uncultured Bdellovibrionales bacterium | reverse complement strand
CTTGAATATTTTTACTTGAATGTTTAGATACCCAAGCAACTTGATCAACTGTGCCGTCGACTATGACCACACTCCATTCAATTTCAGTTAAGGACTTCACAAGTCTTTCTTCATTTACGTAATAGGCATCGACATTATGCTTAGAGATACCAGCGTTATGAAGAAGAGAAATAAGTTTAGACCAAAGCACGTAGGACTCTTCTGACAGACAAACGATACTAACGCCAGTTCCGACATACAGAGCTCCAAAAAGCTGCAACCACGTTCTTTGATCTGGTCTAACACTATAGGCAACAAGAAGTGCTGTCTGAGCCGGTAAACGATGATCATCAAAGCTCAGTTGACCTGGAATTTTTCTATTAGGTCGATCTTGATGAAGGAAATTCATTAAGTGCTTATTGTTCCATTCTGAGAAGTTTTTAAGGTTGTCCTTAACCTCACCGCGAATTTCTCCGGTTAAAGATTCAAACTGGTGAAGGAAGATATTAATTCCGCGTGTGACTTTTGTTTTTCTTCTAAAGGTTCTTAGGCCTGAAGGAACACAAACAGGGAAATCATAATCTGTCCCACTATCAACCTGCGTGTTCTTACTAAGAACTTGGCCTGCTAGAACTGGTAAGTGGAATCTTGGAACGTAAGAGCGAGAACCTGCTTTAGGTCCAGTACCAGAGAGTTTAAAGCCACCAAAAGGCTCAATCGCAACACGAGCACCGGTAATTGAGCGATTAACATAAATGTTTCCACTCTCCATTTGAGACGTATAGTGATCGATATGGTCTTGAGACTGACTAAAGATACCACCAGTTAGAGCATAGTTCGTGCAGTTAAATAGCTCGATAGCGTCTTCACGAGTCTCATAACCAATAATATGTAAAACGGGGCCAAAGAGCTCAGTTTGAGCAAAGCTACCCTCTTGTAGAGCACGCTTAAACGGAAGCTCTATGACAGCTGGGCCAACACAATATCCTGGAAGTTCTTCGTTAGAGCGATCAACAATGACCTTGCCACCAAATTCTTTCGCTTCAGCAACAGCTTCTTGTACTTGAGAGCGAAGACGGTCTTGATCTTCTTTTGATATCACAGGATTAACAAAAGTCGCCCAGTCGTAAGCTTTACCTACTTGAAGATCTAATACGGCTTCTCTAAGTCTTTCAATTAATTTGTCTTTAATCGAGTTGGCGACTAAGACACGAGAACAAGCAGAGCACTTTTGACCGGCATGGGCAAAAGCGGAATAGAGAATACCTGCGACTGTTTCATCGAGCTCAGCATTTTCAGTCACGATAAGTGCGTTCTTACCACCCATTTCAGTGATGGCAGAGGCTGGATACTTAAGCCCATTCAATGGGTTCTCAATAATCTTGCCAGACATGCTTTGATAAATCATTGTTCCGACATTCTTAGAACCGGTAAAGACAACTGTTCCCACTTTATCACTTTTAACTAAACGGTCCCCGACAGTTTCACCAAGACCTGGCAGATGTATAAGAACATCTTTTGGAATTCCGGCTTGATGAAGAATATCAATTAACTCTTGAGCGATAAGAGGTGTTTGCTCTGCAGATTTAAGAATGACCGTATTACCAGCAACCAATGGTGCGGCAACCATCCCGCATGGAATAGCGATCGGAAAATTCCATGGTGTAATCGATACAACTAAGCCACGACTTCCCATCTCAGTATTACGATGAATTTTACGTTCTTCGCGAGCATAGAAGTTCAAAAAGTCGATAGCTTCATCAACATCAGCAAGTGCTTCAGTTGGTGTTTTGCCGGCTTCATAGACAATCAAACCTGTTAATTCAGCTCTTCTAGAAAGCATTAAGTTAGCGGCTTTGACTAAGCAGGCAGCACGGCGATGCCATGAACCGTTGGCCCAATCACCTCTTGCGTAAGCCTTGTAAGCGACTTCAATGGCTTTATCGGCATCACTTGGATCAGCGAACTTAATAGAACCAATTTTAATATCAGGATCGGAGCTGCTGTGAATTTCTACAGTCTCACCACTCATCTCAAACTGATTTGGGTAATCACGAAACTTTGGTGGGGTGGCCACAAAAGGATCAATAGCAACTCTTTCTTTGGCCAAGTAAGTTTTGACTGTGGCGATATTACAGAACTTGTCAGTCAAAGCCTCTTGAACCACATCGCGAACTAACTCACCTTTTTCAATTTTATCGAGGTGGATATCAACTGGAGAAAATAAAGACATTTGCTTTTTATGTGAGCGCATAATGGTTAAGACACCAACTTGTGATGAGTTCTCCATAATTCGACGAACCAGATAAGCCATTCCTACAATAAGCGAGCCGATAGGAACGTAGTTTCTAACAACCCAGCCTAGCTTTGCCATGGCACATGATAATGCTTCATAAGTCATGTGAAGACATTGATGTTCAATCTCTGGAGTATCAGCAAAATGTTTTTTACGAAGAACTTCAGAGTAAACATGGTCGGCAAAATTATGTGAAGCCAAACACAGTTGTAATTGTGGGTGAGCTTGAAAGATCTTCCAAATTAATTGTCTAAAGTGAATATCTGTTTCTTCTTTATTTAAAAACTCAGGAGCGTTGTGGCCATGAGCATTGGCTTCAACGGTCTCAGCATCCCAGTAGGCACCTTTAACTAAACGAATTGGAAAAACTAAGTTTCTCTGCTTAGCTAGAGCGACAATATCATCTAGGTGATTAATAGCGTCTCTAAGGTATGCTTGAACAACGATACCTGTTCCGGTGAAGTCCTGAAGCTCTGGAGTATCTAGTAAGACTTTTTTCCATACCTCAAAAACTATATCTCGATAATGATAGTGTTCAGCATCGATATTAATAAATACATCATATTCTTTTGCTGTGATTAAAATCTTTTTCAGTCTTGGAGCAACAAGATTGTAGGTAAAGTCAAAGGCTTCCGGCCTAAAGTCTGAAGCAAGTGCTGAAACCTTAATCGATACATGAGCACGTAAGATACCTGAAGCGTTTTTACTGCCTTTCTTAATATGAAGATCAAAACCTTTAATCAGCTTAATAACTTCATTCATATAGTGATCAGCTTCTTTTTCAGAAACAATCAATTCACCGAGCTGATCGAGAGTCACGTCACGTTTTGACTTTGATAGAGATGAGATCGCAGCAGAAGCCGTCTCAATTGTTTCACCTGCAATAAAGCGTCTCGCCATAAAGCGAACAGAGGTTCTGACGATGGATGTAAGCAGACCTGCAGGAAAGAATGATGCAACCACACGAAGTAGGTTAAACATAGAAATATAAAAGTTTGGAAGACCTCTTAGTTGGCCAATCTTTTTAGTTTTCTTAGCTTCCTTAGAGTCATCTCTAAGACGTCGAAGACTTTCTAATAAAATACGCTTTACTTCGGTACCTGCATCATCATGATCAAGAGAAGGAAGGATGGCCAAGAACTTGAGCATATGAATTCTAATCAATGCGTACTTAGCAGTTAGTGTAAGGCCGAAATCTGACACACGTTCAAAAAGACTTGGACGATATTCATTTAGTCGCGCCAAGAGTCTTTCCAGAGTTGGCGCCATATGGTCTTCGATTTCACGATTTGCTGGATCGGTTAAGAGATCCATTAGGTTTTTTCTAGCAGTAAGAACTTGGATTTCAGATGGAAAATCAGTTGTCGCCAATGAAGCGACTTTTTCAACATGTTCTTTATAGGTAACAAAACTTTCATCTTTAAGGTCTGACTCTTCTAATTTTTGATATTCTTGAATTAAGAAAAGTTCCTGCGAAAGTCTTGGAGAATAAAGCCTAATGGCTTTTTCTTCATCAAAGACACCCATTAAAAATGGCGTCGCTTTAATTGATATTTGACGACGATCATCTTTACCAGGAAGTAAGCGAGTCCAACTCCACACTTCAAGCTTCTTTGCTCCAAAAACGATCAAAGAAGCTTGTGCGTTTTTAGAAAATAATCCT
>CAXBMT010000233.1:0-3944 GCA_963976925.1 uncultured Bdellovibrionales bacterium | reverse complement strand
TTAATTCTTTTTTGTTCATGAGAGCCTCCGTTTGAAATGTCTCAAAAGTTTGTGTGTTAACTCTATTGTGAAAACATTGCTTCATGTTGGCAAGGGCCAAGATGACTTATAGAAAGGCTTTTTAAAGTTTTTTGATAATTTTTAAGAACTAAAACGCTTGACGACTGAAGAAATCTTGTCTGCAAAAACTAAAGCTTCCTCTTTCTTTATTTTAGGAGAAAAAGAAAAACGAATCGCGCTTTTTGCTTGAATTTCGTTATAACCCATTTTTAAAAGGACTCTGCTCGGTAATATAGCTCCGGACGAGCAAGCTGATCCAGTAGAAATATCAATACCTGCCAAATCAAAAGCGACTGAAGTGATATCTGATTTAACATTATAAAAAACTATATAGAGAGTATTCGTATTTCTTGAATCAGCACAATCACCAACTAACTCTCCGACTTCTCCAAGAGAATCCAAAAGTTTATTTTTAATAATTTTTAAGCATTCTTCACTTAGAGCAGCATCATAAGAGTTTTTAAGCTCTTCTAGCGCCAACATAGAACTATAGGTTCCGTAAGTATTTTCAGTACCCGATCTAAAGCTAGACTGTTGACCGCCACCAAGAACGATTGGATTAAATTCAAAGCCCTGACGGACAAAGGTATGCCCAATCCCCTTTAGAGCGCCATATTTATGGTTAGAGAAAGTGTAAGCATCAAGTTCAGGTAAAAGATCATTCCAAGCTTCAATTTTCCCAGGCGCTTGAACTGCATCAACATGAACATAACAATCATTGACCATATTTTTTATTTTTAGTGCTTCACTTAAAGGAAAAACAACACCCGTTTCATTATTAACCCAAGTCCAGTTTAAGAGAATTGGTTTCTTTATAGCCTGCAACTTTGTTGAGGCAGCCTCTTCTAAGTTACCATTACTATCAACTTGTAGCTCAAGAGTTGTTACGCCTAACTTTTTAAGCCTTAGGGCGTGTTGATAAACACAACTATGATCAGTTGATACGTATGCAAAGCAAGCCTCTGGGTGAAGCTCAAAATATCCTCTTATAAAATTTCCAATACCTTCAGTCGCACCTGAGTGAAAGAAGAGATCAAAGGAGTTTTCAGAGAGATTAAAAAGTTTATAAAAAGATTCGTGAACTTGATTCATCAAACGTCTTGAAGACTTACCAGAGTGATGAATAGATGCAGGATTTGCAAAAGGAAAGTCCCCTTTAGAGAGCTAGCTCTTAACTGACTCTGCTAAAGGGGATGTTGCATTATAATCGAAATAGTATCGGTTATTGATTGATCTCACCGATAGGGCTACGAATCGCTGAAGCAGTTGGAGCAGCAGTGTTAGTGCTTGTAGCATTAACAGTGTTGTTCGTTGTTTCAGTAGCAGCTACGTTGCTTCTCTCTTCGATTTGAATGTCTTTTGATTTACGAACTAGGTCACCCAAGCTTGTAGTCGCAAGATATTCACGCATCATAGTACCAAGATTCATGAAATAGTTTTTAGAAAGGTGAAACTCAACAGTGTTAGCTGCTTCAGCTTCAGTTCCAAGAATATCTTTAGCTGGGTTGATGTTTTCACCAACACAATCAAGGATGTCCTTAACAGTGATTTGATCCATACTGCGAGCTAGTACATAGCCGCCGCCTGGTCCACGAACAGATTTAACTGCTTGGCCATTACGTAGCTTGCGGAACAACTGCTCCAAATAGTGCAAACTAATGTTCTGGCGGTTAGAGATTTCTTGCAAGCGAACCGGGTTCCCGTTTGAATGGGTTGTTAGGTCAAGCATTGCACGTACAGCGTAGCGTCCTTTTGAAGTCAGTCTCATTGGTATCCTCCGTAAATCCAATAAAAAGCATTAAGCTAGGTTCTAAAAAAAGCGGACTAATAAAGTTTTTCAAATGTGCTGTCTTTCAAAATAGGGTCAAGTCCTTTTCCCCATTCTTGAACCAAAGTCTTAAATTCCCTCAAAACCTTGCTTCACGAGTATTATGGCAACATAAAATCATCACCGTCAACAATAGCTACTCAACAAAAATCATAAAATTCTTAAAAAGGCCTACACTCGCTGTCGGATGTTTAAAAACCAACCAGTTAGCTCGCTTTTTGCGTATATTCATATGTATTTTTTTCTATGTCGGAGTTACACACTCGGAAAAGAATTCCTGCTTGAAGAGCGCATTTTAGACTCGTTTAGATCTCGTCTGAGATATCAGTAAGCTCAATATTTCGAACATCATCGGAAACAATATCAATTTTAAGTTCATAAAAATTGAAGTCTTCTGGCACTTCTAAGCTCAAACGATGAAGAAATCGCTTACCCCATTCAATTAAAAAATAGTCCTTACCTTCTAAATAAAGAGGAAGTTCTAGATGAAGAACTTCTTCGCTAGTTTCAATTCTATAAAAGTCAGCATGAACGACTTTAGTCCCTTCATTAATAACCGCATAAGTTGGACTTGTTGCATTTGATAAAGGATCAACCAGCTTTGAAAACGTTCTAACAAAAGTAGTTTTTCCAGCACCTAGTGGACCAGATAAAATAATCACTGACGGTTTAAGAACTAGATCTTTAAGCTCAAGCACAAGTGATTCGAGATCAGACTCATGAGCTTTTTTCCAAGTTCTTAAAACTTTCACTCTTGGCCACCCATCTCAGAGAATGCATCAGGTAAATGATCAATGATTGAAGTTGCAGTCATCGATCTTTCACCAAGCTTACTAGCGGCAAATTTACCAGCAAGCGTGTGGGCCACAACTGCTAAACAAATTGATTGAAAGAAGACACCTTGTTCAGCTTTTTGGAATATTCCAGATTTTGATGGGTCGGGAGCATTCTGTGCTGCAAGGCCACCAATGATGCCGGCTAACACGTCACCAGAGCCGCCACTGGCCATTCCATCATTGGGATAATAGTTGATAAAGACTTCACCAGTAGGAAAGCCTAAATATGTACAAGCACCTTTTAAGATAATGCAGCAATTTGTTTTATCGACCATCTCTTTAAGTTTGCTAATAGGGTCTTTTAAAATCTCTTCGGTAGTTAGACCTGAAAAAGCGGCGAACTCTCCAATATGTGGAGTGAAAATAGTTTGGCCACGACGAGTTCTTAAAAGTTCGACGTCTCTATCCAGTGATAAAGCGCGAATAGCATCGGCATCAACGATAACAGGACCGTAGAAGTTATCTAATATATCAATAACCGCACTTCTTGTTCTTTTAGTACGGCTCATACCTGGACCAACCACGATTGCATCGTAGCGTCCTAACTCTCGGATTGTCTCTTTTACATCTAGTGGCTCTGTAGGAACTGTTCCAGTCATAATCTCAGGTATCATTCTGGACGCAAGCTCGGCGTAGTTATCTTCCCATGTACTGGCCGTGACCAAGCCAGTTCCAACTTTAAGCGCAGATTGAGATGCCATCATTAAAGCACCAGTCAATCCTTGAGAGCCACCAACAACAAGACAGTGTCCAAAGGTATTCTTATGCGCAAATTTGTTTCTAGGACGATAAATATTAGTGATGCCTTCGTGAGTAAGTAGTGCGGTATCTCCACCACTTAATAACTGTCTTGGAAAACCAGCATCAAGAACTTGAACCACTCCGCTATGTTGAGCGCCATCGTTTGTATAGTGACCTGTTTTAGGTAATCCAATTGCTAAAGTAACGCTTGCCTCAATTGCCGCCCCACCTGTTTCACCATGATCGGCCGTAACACCTGTTGGTAGATCAATTGAAAGAATCGCAGCAGCGTGTTCATTAATTGTACCAACTGCATCAAATAAATAGTTTGATAGAGGAAGTCTAAAGCCCATACCTAAAATCGCATCAATAACAAGGTAGTGACCGCCACTTTGAGTGAAGAAATCCTGCAGGGATTCAACGTCTCTTATCTCATTGAGCTTTACCCCAAACTCAAAAGCTAATTTCTTTTGTACTTT
>CAXBMT010000232.1:0-3953 GCA_963976925.1 uncultured Bdellovibrionales bacterium | reverse complement strand
CATAACTAGCAAGATAGTAACTACTTAGTTTGGGGAAACTAATTGAGGAGAAATAATGAAATCATTAATTTTGATAATGACTCTTGTTGGTGTGTACAGTGCTATGGGCTCAGAGTGTAGCCAATTAAATGGATCGTATGACGTTTCAACGATGTCTGCGAGATGCCAAGTTGAAGGATTAGAATATACTCCTGGAGATGATTCTCCTTTGTATACAATTCTACCGGCTCACACTTCTGAATATATTAATGGGAATGACGGAAGTGTTGGTATTCCAGGCTATGTAGAGCCAAATACGAAGATTAAAATTGAAGTCGATGCTAATTGTTCAAATCTAAGTATGACGATTGTTAAAAAGAAATCTTACTCTGAATCGGGAAAAACTGATTCTATGCAAAAGATGAATTTTGAAGGCTTAAAATCTAAAAAGAATCATTTTGAGATTAAGGACAAACAAAGAGATTCTGGCTGTGATTATGGCGTTTGTGGATCTGCAAAAACTGTAAATAAAATTCAAGTCAATGCTGATAAAACAGAATTAACTTTAAATATTATCAGCAAGACGAGAGGCTTATTTTACTATCTCATTCCTTTTGGTTCTAAAACTCAGATGAAATGTAGCTTTCCTCGAATTTAGTCAACTATTCAGAAGAGAAGCCGAGTATACTTCTCTTCTGGACACTCATGCATGAGGCCATTACAATTACTTTATGCACAACTCTTCATCAAAACTGTTAAAAGTCGAAATTCTCTTTTTATTTGCTGTAACAATCGTTGCAGTAACTTCATTTTTTTACGGCGAAGCGTTACCTGATAATCTTTATTCGATCAGTTCAGAGAATTCGACAGTTAATATTTTTAGCTATTACTTCTCATCGCTACTGGCCTCTATTGGATATTACGTAGGTCCATGGATCGTAGCTCCATTTTTTATTTTTTCTCTTTCATATGCTTTTGTTTATTCGAAAAGAGAATCTGGAATCGATTGTCTTAACGCTCTAACTTTAACTTTAGTATCACTTTCAGCCTTTTATTTATTCGCCCCACAAATGCTTGGAAGTGGCCTTCTTTATTTAGTAAAAAATTACGTTTCAGACTTTTCTCTCGGATCAACTCTCTTTCTAGGAAGCTTTGCCTTTTTATTTGGCACCTTTAGAGGCTCCTTTAAAGAGTTCTGTGTAAAAATTCTTTATTGGTCAAAACACGGACCACTGACGACTTATAATTTTGTACGACAGCTAGGATTAGTTTCAAAGTCTCAGGTCTTTGCAGAAAAAGTAAAAGCACTTCCAGCCAAACTTAAAAGAGAATTGCCTCACACTCTGAAAGGTGAACAAATCTCTTCATCGATGCCTAAACGCGTAAGACATAATTCTACAGTTGAAGCGATGACGAGCGAAGTTGAAAGAGAAGAGCCTGTTCGTGAATCAAGTTATGAGGCAACTGAACAAGAGATGCAGTTTGAAGATATTGAAGAAGTATCCTCAGAGGGTATTGCGCAGAAGCCATCAACTCCCAAAGCTAAGTTAAAAAGATCCAACTCTTCAAGTAATGCTCAAAACTACTACGATATCGTTTCTCAAATCAGTCATAAGAAAAATGCCAACCCAGGTAGAGCTCCAAATGATGATTACTTTGCAGATATTAAAATTCGCGTAGAAGAAAAACTGAAAGAGTTCAACGTTGATGCTGAAGTTATTAACGTTTTAAAGGGTCCGGTTGTTGATACCTTTGAATTAAAACTAGGGCCAGGTGTTCGAGTTTCAAAAATTAAAAATGCAGAAGACGATCTATCAATGGCCCTTATGGGGGCGGCGATTCGCGTTGTTTATCCAATGATTGGTAGAGATACAGTTGGTATCGAAGTACCACGTAATCCACGCGATATTATTTATCTAGACGAAGTCTTAAGCACTAAAGACTTTAATAACTCCAAGTCACATCTTCCGATTGCTATGGGTAAAAATGCCTTTGGCGATACAATGGTTGTTGATCTTGCGGCCATGCCACATATGCTTGTTGCTGGTGCAACAGGTGCTGGTAAATCTGTTTTCATTAATACGCTTCTGGTTTCTCTTCTTGTAAAAAGATCCCCAGCGCAAATGAAGTTGATTCTTATCGATCCAAAACAACTTGAACTTGCTCTATACGCTAAGCTTCCGCACTTGATTATGCCGGTTATTACAGATGCTAAGATGGCATCTGTTTCTATGCTCTGGGCAGTTCAAGAGATGGAGCGTCGTTACTCAATTCTAAAAGAACTTGGTGTTCGAAATATTGAAGGCTTCAACGAAAAACTAGAGCGTGCAACACCTGATGTTCTAGCAGCTATTCATCAATACTATGACAATGAGCCAGGTGATGATTATTCACTTCCTTATATCGTAATTATCGTTGATGAATTTGCTGATCTGATTTTAACCAAAGCCGGTAAAGAGATTGAAAATTCTATTTGTCGTTTGGCCGCCAAAGCCAGAGCAGCCGGAATTCACCTAGTTCTTGCGACTCAACGTCCATCAGTTGATGTTATTACAGGCCTTATTAAATCAAACTTCCCAACAAGAGTTTCGTTTAAGGTTACAACGGATACAGACAGCAGAACGATCCTAAATACTAATGGAGCAGAGAAGCTTCTTGGTAAAGGTGACATGCTTTATAAAGCTGGAACAAATATTGTTCGAGTTCACTCATCCTATGTTGATGAAAATGAGATTGAAGCATTAACGCAAAAAATCTCAGATGAAATTGGAACTAGCTTTCATACTGCTGCTATGGATTTCCTTGAAAATGGTGGCGAAAAAGAAGCTGACCCATATTCATACGGATCTCATATCTCGCCAGTCGAAGGCAGTGATGATGCAGCGCTTTACGAGCAAGCAGTCCGACTAGTGATTGAAACTCAGGCAGCAAGTGCGTCATTTCTTCAGCGTCGCCTGAAAATTGGTTATAACCGAGCGGCTAGAATGATTGAAGAGATGGAAAGCAAAGGCGTAGTAGGGCCGCAAGAAGGTGCTAAGAGACGCAAGGTGTTGGCCAGCTCTCCTTCCCCTTAAATCACAGCATTAGTTTCTTGTCGCATCCCCTCATATCGTGTTAAACACTAGGGCTAATTTCCATTACGGAAAAATATTAATGTCGCAGCCATTCGGATGATGGTCCATATTTATATATGTGGCATCGGATGGTGAAGCGTAACCATCATCTCTAGGAGTTGAAGCTATGTCACAGTTGCAGTTGAAAGAATTATTAGAAGCCGGAGCACACTTTGGTCACCAGACTCATAAGTGGAATCCAAAAATGAAAAAGTATGTTTATGGTGAGCGCAATGGCATCTACATTGTTGATCTTGCTAAAACTATTCCACTTGCTAAAAGTGCGTTTGATTTTTTAAAGAAAACAGCATCAGAAGGTAAGCCAGTTCTTTTCGTAGGAACTAAACGTCAAGCAGCTGAAACTGTTCGTAACAGTGCTGAAGACTGTGGTGCTTATCACGTAACTTACCGCTGGCTTGGCGGAATGCTTACAAACTATAAAACGATTAACCTTTCAATTGATAAGCTACGTAAAGTAGAAAAAATGAAAGAGACTGGAGACTTTGGTCTTCTAACGAAGAAAGAACGTTCAAAAATTGAAAAGGACGTTATCAAGTTAGAGAAAAACCTTGGTGGTATCAAAGATATGCGCAAACTTCCTGGTGCGATTTTCATCGTTGACCCAGGTGAAGAGCATATTGCAATTAAAGAAGCTAACACTCTTGGAATTCCAGTAGTAGCGATTACTGATACTAACTGTGATCCAACTGGCATTCAGTACGTTGTTCCAGGTAACGACGATGCGATTAAATCAGTTTCTCTTTTCGCTAACTACTTTGCTCAAGCAATTGCTGAAGGTTCAAAGTTTGTTAAGAAAGATACAAAAGGTGGCGACGATACTCGTGATGCTGCTCTTGAATC
>CAXBMT010000231.1:0-3973 GCA_963976925.1 uncultured Bdellovibrionales bacterium | reverse complement strand
ATGAAGATTTTAGCCTTTTTGGGTCTTTTGGCCTTTTCTCTTAGTTTTCAAGCCCAGGCTGATTCAGCAGTTGAGTGCCTTGAAATTCTAACGAATAACAATTCTACAGACAGCTTTGCTTACACATTAAACGTTGATGAGATCAATGACCGTTACTTTGGTAACGATCACATTGCTTCAGGCATCCACTATGTAAAAGCAATGCTTGAGAAAAAAGGCTGTAGCCGTTCACATGTTAATTTTGGTCGTGGAGCTTGGGGCCGTTCAAAGTCTCGTTGTCAGATGCTAGCACCACATATTCCTACTTCAATGGCATGTTATATTGAAACAAACCTTGGTTACTTCTTTGTTACTCGTGACCAAATGACTAAGGTCCATGTTGTTTATTCTCGTTGGGATTAACCGACAGTTTTAATTTATTTTTATAAAAGATCGATAAGGAGACATGAAAATTGTCTCCTTTTTTTTATTATTTTTTCTGTTCGTCGGCTGTGGCAATAAAAAGTCGAATGTAGAAATCACTCTTATTGATAAACAAACTGAAGAGAATCTAAAGCTTCTTTATAAGTCGATGTCGTTGATGGAAATCGAAGTCGTTTATGAGCCAGATGCTGAACCCTATGTGGGAAATAGACCTAACGGTCAATCTTATTGGACTATTCTTGAATCCAATATCAAAGAAGTCTTTAAACAAAGAGAAGGCGAGTACTCTCTAGTTGTGCCTACTTCATTAGATCAAATGACTTCGATTCCAGCTCAGAATAAATCAAGTTGGACTTCAGAGGATCTTCAAGTCCTGGAGTCAAAGTTTAGAAAAACAATACCTACTGGGTCGCAAGCTTCGGTCTTTGTTGTTTTCTTAAAGGGTAACTATAATCAAGACGGAGTCACTAATCCGAATATCATTGGAGTTAGTCTTGCGGGAACAACACTGATAGCAATTTTTAAAGATGTTGTTGAAAGTGCATCGGCGGGATCTCCCCAATCAGTTGCAAAGTTTATGGAACAATCAACTTTGGTTCACGAGTTTGGACATGTGGTAGGGCTAGTTGATAATGGTCTTAATATGTCGACTCCGCATATTGATGAAGAGCATGGTCATCACTGTGATAATCCCAACTGTGTGATGTTTTGGAAAAACGAAGGCAAATCAAATCTAATTCTTTTTGTTCAACAAATTATGACGAGCGGTAGCACAGTGATGTTTGATCAAAACTGCCTAGAAGATACCAAGAACTATTGATCCTTATAAAGAGCTGCTAGGCGATCCTTTAGCCTCTTTTCTAGACCAAAATCTGTAGGGTTATAAAACTGAGGAATTTTAGTTCCCGCATAGTCTTGTTTAACAAAAGCATCAGCAAAAGAATGTGGGTATTTATAATTAGCTTTATCTGGATGATGATTTCTTAGATGAGTCGGTACTTCAATTGTAGGATTTTCTCTAACAAATTCTAAGGCAGCATCTACGGCCAGATAAGCAGCGTTACTCTTAACTGTACTCGCTAGATAAGTCGTCGCTTGGCCAAGTGGAATGCGCGCTTCAGGCATACCAATCTTTTCAACCGTATGAAGGGCATTAACTGCAAGTTGAAGTGCGCTCGGATCAGCGTTGCCTACATCTTCACTGGCAAAGATGACTAAGCGTCTTGCAATAAAGACCGGATCTTCCCCACCATCAATCATGACGGCAAGCCACAAAAGAGCTGCCTGTGGATCACTTCCGCGCATCGACTTAATAAAAGCCGATATGACATCATAATGACGATTCTGATTTCGATCGTAGTCACGAACATTTTCTAAAATAAGTCTTTTAACTTCTACTGTCTCTGTCACACCAGTGGCTGCAGCGATTTCTAAAGTTCCAAGTGCTGCACGAGCATCGCCAGAGGCGTAGTCAGCAATTGTTTCAAGTACCTTTTCTGAGACTTCAAGTTTAAACGTCTCGTTAGCATCTTTTAGAATCGACACGAGGGCAGATTCAGTTAGCTTTTTTAATTCAATGATTTTAACTCTTGAGATGAGAGCTCGGTTCACACTTGATCGTGGATTTTCAGTTGTGGCGCCAATAAATGTAAATTCACCAGCTTCAACATAAGGCAAAAGTGCGTCTTGTTGTGCTTTATTAAATCGGTGGATTTCATCGACAAAAATAATAGAGTCACGACCTAGAGACTTTTTCATATCAATAGCAGAAGCGATCAATTTCTTGAGATCGGCCACGCCACCAAGGACGGCATTGAAGCGGTAGAGATCTTTTTCACTTTGAGTTGCTAGTAGACCGGCCAGGGTTGTTTTACCTGTTCCAGGAGGGCCCCATAAAATGAGACTTGGAAACTGCTTTGATTTTAAGAAACTAAAGCGCTCGAAAACATGATCCTGACCGTAGAACTTAGTGATCGAATTAGGTCTCGCCTTATGCGCTAGCGGTTGGTTTTGCGATGTGTTATGCTTGTTAGGTGTCGAAGAAGGGTGCTCATCTTCAAAAAAACTGCTTTGTTGGTCATTTTTACTGCTCATATCCCTTTATTACATTGACTAGAGCGTGATTGCATCCTAATTTAGCCGGACAAGAAATTGTAGCCTTTTGCGCCTGGTTTCCGGGCCTTAATGAACGAAAGAGGAGGTGATCTGACATGGATAAAAATACAAATCCAGCACTCGAGGTAGCTATTGATGAAAGACTTGGCGTAGAACGTTCTTTGAAGAAATTCAAGCGTATGTGCGAAGCTTTTGGCGTAATCCGCGAGTACCGTAAACGTCAGGAATATAAAAAACCTTCAGTACGTCATAAAGAAAAGACTGCTGCTGCTGAAAAACGTCGTAAGAAAACTGCTGTTAAATTTAATCGCGGTTCAAAGATCTAAGACGATTTTTAAATTTAAGTATTCCAAAGCCCGGCGAAAGTCGGGCTTTTTTTTGAGCTACCATCGCTTCATAATAACTTTTAAGACATTGTTCCAGCGATTATGCATCGTCTCTACAATCTGAATCACACCGCGATCGACATTCTTATTCGATTTAGCAATCTTCATGTGAAAAGCATTCCAATTATTATTATAAGCTTCAAGTCGATTCATTAAAAATGCATCATCATTTGTTCTAAGAATTCGTTTTTCAATCGGATTAATAAATGACTGCCATACGAATTCAAAGTCACTGGTAATATTATCTGGTAGAAGACGTGTGAAAGTGATTCCAGTGATAATCGTTGCTCGGTGGAGTGCCTGATCAATATCACGTCCAAGAGTACCCGGTGACCAGTAGGGCGTATCAATTGTGATAAGCATCTCTTCAAGGGCATGAGTAATTTTAGTATCGAGAACGGTAAGTTCACTGATGTCTTCGTACATAGCTAAAACAGTATCGACGGTTGCTGGTCTCGATTGATCGAGATTTGAAAGTGAGCCTCTTAGGGAGCCTACGTTTTCTTCAACTCCAACAAAGCCTTGATAGATCTTTCTTAAATCTTTTGAACAGCCTTCTGCACCAATGAGGCATTTAGATTTCCAATCATCCCATCTTACAGAAAGCCTTTCATATGACTTTTTAACTTCAATCATGTCACTTGAAAGAGGCTCGACCTTCTTAATCAGAAGATAGTACTCATTCGTGAGGCTTCGAAGCTGAGGGATGACGTAACGACGAAAACTATCGCTAGAAATTCGACTATCAAGAGAGTTGAAGTGATAGACAACTTTACCTTCGGGCATCTCAGGATGCTTAGGTTGTGAAAAACCTAAGTTCGGCAAAACAAAGCATAGCAAAGCTATAAAGAAATTCATTCTCTAATGCTGCCACTAGTGGAGTGGCCAGGCAAGTTAAGGAAGAAAGAGGGGCTTAGGCAGCCGCGCGTTGACGACGAGCTTTTGGGCTCATGTGCGACGGTAGCTCACAGAATGTCTGAAAGCGACTAATCCAAGAGTTTTCCTCAGAGTAGACGTCGATATCAACGTTGTGAGGCATTCCAGTATGC
>CAXBMT010000230.1:0-3976 GCA_963976925.1 uncultured Bdellovibrionales bacterium | reverse complement strand
AGTGCAGGATCATGTGCTCTTGGTTTGTTTAGTGGTGTTTTATTTTTGAAACTCTTTTCTAACTTTGGTCTTGAGATTCTTCCAGCAGTTTTTATCGATCGTGAAATACCAATCCATATTACAACAGTCGGTTTAATGACATCTTTTTTAGTTCCTTGCTTGATTGCATGGATTTTTAGTCTTTGGAGTTTAAAACAATTCCATCAATCACAAGATCATCTCTCTCTTATTCGTTCAGCTTCATAAAATTATTCACTGCAAGGTGCACTTTGCTTCTGACTTTTTGACCCCGGTTCACTCATGAGTGCAACATGTCATCAATTAACTATTTAAAACTATGTAAAAAATACTTGGCCTAAGTATTGCTTATCATTAATGAAAATCAAATTCTCTGGAGGAGTTAATGAGAAAGTTATTATTACTTGCGATGGCGAGTGTTCTTTTTGTTTCGTGTGATTCAATGAAGGGAGATCTTGAAGTAAAAAACTCAATTACTGTTGAAAAAAAGAGCGGTTTATTTGGTCGCAAAAGAGAAGTGATAACAATTGAAGAGGGCTCTTACGATGCAGTATTAAACCCAACATCAAAAACTAATATTAACCTTGTCGTTAAAGTCGATGGTAAAAAAGCTAAGATCCCTTTTACTGTAGCTCCTCACCAAGTTCTTCCTGATCATGATGGAAAGCTTGTTATCGAATCAACTGATTCAGGTCAGCCATATGATCTTGAAGTAAGTTCCAACACAACTTCTTCACGCTCTTCAGAATACACTCGCTCAGAGTCTTGTATCTCAGGTTATGACAGTGTCTATCGTTGTCATACTATTCCTGGTGAAACAGAATGTCGTGACGTTCCTAGCCCGTCAAATTGCTCTCGTGACGATGATGGAGTGGTGACTTGTACTGGTAATGATACAAGACAGGTTTGTCATACTCGTCCAGGCACAACAGAATGTGGTTATGAACAAGTTGCTATTTATGGATCTCAACTCGTCACTTATGTTGATGTTACAACTTATAAAAATGTAGAAGCTTTTTTATTAGAAGGTTCAGCAAAGCTTGCTAACTTTAAGCATGCAAGTGCATCTACCTCAAGTCATTCAGTTGGAAGCACGACCTGTTACTAGAAAGTCTTTTTGATAAACTGTTTTGACTTGGTTGTTTTCATCTAATAGCCAAGTCATTGCGTATCTTCTTGGGACTGAAATAGTTTTAGCTATAACTTCAGTTTTAAAAACTTTGTCAAAAATAGTCGTTGTTACACCATGATTAACTGATGAGTTGTGAAAATGGTGATAAAAGTGATGCTTTCTTAGCCTTAATCCAAGCTTTGTTTTTGGCTCAGTTATATGAAATTGATGATGCATATACTCATAGAATAAATACATTCCTACAAATCCAGCAGAAAAAGTTATTGCTTCAAAAGTCTTTAACCAAAACAGATTAAATGTAGTTAAAATTGCAAGAAAGATAATGGCCGAAAGAGCTTTCTTCGAAGTTGGCGCAAAATAGTCTTTTTTAGCATGATGCGCTTTATGCTCATTAAAAAAAATCGCAGGCATACGATAAATATGACCGCTAAAGCGATGAAGTAAATACTCCAAAAGAGGCCAAAGAATGATTCCGATACTAACAAGAGCTAGATACTTCATAAGATGTATTCTAGCTCTTTAGTGCTTTAGGAGCATTAACCTAGGTTAAGCATTTTATAGCTTGAGGTTCTTTAAACCTGCGAAAGCATTGTTTTTCATGCTAGCGGCAGGTGGTGGAGCTTTCGACTTACTTTGTCCTTGTCCGACACCTCTTTCAGCATAAGACGTGGCCACACCTTTTCCATCATCCTTTTTAAGTGACAAAGAAACTCGTCCACGTTCAAGATCTACTGCCATGACTCTGGCATTGACTTCTTGTCCGACTTTAAGAACTTCAAGTGGATTATCAACGAACTTATCGGCCATTTGAGAAATATGTACTAGTCCATTTTCTTTCAAACCAATATCAACGAAGGCTCCAAACTGAGTAATGTTTGTTACAACACCTGGATACCAATCGTTTTCCTTAAGATCACCGATTTTTGATATATCTTTTCTAAATTCAAAGCTTTTAAATTCGGTTCTTGGGTCTTGAGATGGAGCTGTTAAGGATTTGATAATATCTTTATGAGTGAACTCACCAAGCTCACTTAAAAGAGACTTGTCTGTTTCCAGTTTTTTAACCAAGTCCTTGTCTTCTTTTAAAAGTTTAAGGTCTGCACCGTTTTTCTTGGCCCAGTTTTCTAGGATGGGATAACTTTCAGGGTGAATAAATGTAGCGTCCAGTGGATTTTCTCCATTGTAGATTCTAAGAAATCCTGCCGACTGTTCATAAACCTTTGGTGAAAAGCGAGAGACCTTTAAAAGTTCAGCTCTATTTAAGATCAACTCCTACAAAGTTCACACAGCTTTCAACAACACCTGTTAGCTGTTTTTTGAGTCTTACTTGGTTAACGTCATGTTGATATTGTCCAACACCAATAGATTTAGGGTCAATCTTAACAAGTTCTGCTAGTGGGTCTTGGAAACGTCTAGCAATTGAGATGGCGCCTCTAACTGTTGGATCCTTATCTGGAAATTCTTTTCTAGCAATTTCGCTAGCTGAATAAATTGATGCTCCTGCTTCAGAGATTAATGTGGCCATGGCCTTACCATCTTTAACGGCTTTAACATTTTTTTCTACAAAGTCGAGAGTCTCACGCCCATAAGTGCCATTACCAATGGCAATATGGGTAACCTTGAATTGTTCGATGATGGCATCGATCACCATGGCAGATTTTTGTACGTCTTGTTTTGGCGGGTGAGGATAAACCACTGTGTCGACGACAAATTTACCGGTATCATCAACGACTGCAACTTTAACGCCCGTTCTAATCCCTGGATCAAGTCCGATCACGGCCTTAGGGCCTAGGTATGGCTGAAGTAATAGATTTTTAAGATTAATCCCAAAAACATTAATGGCTGATTCATCGGAAACTTTTTTAAGCTCACCCTTAACTTCCAGATCAAGGGAAGGGTGGATGGCCAGATTAAGAGCTTTCTTAATACATGTTTCAACAAAGTCACGACATCCAATTTTTGATAGATCAAACATTTCAGCACTAATAGCTGGAATTGCCATTTCCTCTGGAAAGACAACATCAACTTTAAGAACTTTTTGAGTCATTCCTCTTCTTAGTGCCAAGAAGCGGTGACCATGCTTGCTATCAGTTAGAGCAGAAATATTTTGTTCGTATTCAAACCAGTCTTTATATTTTGTATAGTCAGCAACTTTATCGCCATCTTTCCTTAGTGAAGATACGATTTTTGCGTTTCTCCAGTAGTCTTGGCGAAGTTTTTCTTTTACTTCAGGGTTATGAGCGATCTTTTCCATAATGATTGATTGAGCACCATCAAGAGCATCTTTCCAGGTTTCAATTTTTGCATCTTTATTAATAAACTTAGCTTCGTTCTCTGCTTCTAGTTTTGCTAGGTCTAATTTTCCAGTCATAATCATTTCAGCCAGAGGCAGAAGTCCGGCTTCTTCGGCCATCTGGCCTTTCGTTTTCTTCTTGGATTTATATGGAGCATAGATATCTTCAATCTGATTGAGCGTGCTAGCAGCTTTGATAAGCTTTTCAAGTTGCGGTGTCATTTTTTCCATCTTAGTGATGGTGTCTAATACGTAGGCTCTACGTTTTTCGATTTCGATACATTCTTCATAGGCTTCTTGAATGGCTTGAACTTGAGTTTCATCAAGGCCACCGGTCATTTCTTTTCTATATCTGGTGATAAAAGGAATCGTACACTGTTCATCTATAATGAGTTTTAAAACTGATAATACAGATTGAGCTGTAATCTTTGTTTTATTAACAGCATAAGCAATAGCGCCAGTATCCATGGTTGTTGTAGTCATTTTATCCCTTTATCTTTAGACTAAAAAATATGAAAGAAAACGATAATCAT
>CAXBMT010000229.1:0-3995 GCA_963976925.1 uncultured Bdellovibrionales bacterium | reverse complement strand
GCAGGCAATGTTATACTTTCTCCAGTTCTACTATCTCTAAAGTTTTGCAAGACTGTTCCATCTCTATTTATTGTTGTGTTACGAAGTCTTGTTCTGCTCGCCGGCAATCTGCCTCGTTGAGAAGCAGCAGAGTTTATAGCTCCATTTCTAATTGCTTGTCTGGTTGCTCTTTGCATCTTATTGGTGACAGCGTTATTGATGGTTATATTATTCACTGAGCGTTCAACAATCGAAGAACCGTTAATAGGACCTCTAGAAGTAGGTGTAGATCCTTGACTCGTTTTTGGACCATTAACTTGAACACTAGATGCTGGTAATCTTCCTTTAGCACGTTTAAAAATACGGCCTTTTAATTTTTCATTACCAAACTTTTTTCTAGCATCATGGAGAAAGATAGCACCATCAGAATCTGATGAGTTTCTAGAAACTGCCTGAAAGACTCTTTGTGAAAGGTTCTTTAAATACGTCTGCTTTGCTGAAGCCGGAGAGCGTCCCTCAACTTTTTCACCAATACTATCAAGTAACTGTCCAGGAATCAGTGTAATGGTACTGCCAAAAGCCTCTGAGTTAACATCAAGCTTTCCTCTAACTAAAGCAATATCCGTCTTTGTTTTTCCGTCACCATCGGCGTAAACGTCTGTAAGAATCTCAGTACCACGTATTCCCATAGAAGCAGTCGGGGTTTTGATTGTAAGCGTTTTATCTTTAGACTTATGTACAAACCAACTACGAAGCTGACCTTTTGCTAAAGAGTAAACTGCTTTTCTTTCGTTTTTTGTTTTGAAGTCAAACTCTTCAAGAGAGAAGTCTGAATTAGGGCCAACTTGAAAAACTGTATCGTCTTTCATTATAAGCTTTGCATAAGCCCCTTCTCCAGTTTGTACAGTAGCACCAACCGGTAGTTCGGCTAAAGCCTTGGCGAAAGATACTTGCCCTGCTTCATCAATGATCGCAACATCGCCCTTAACTTTGACTACCGTACCTATAGATTCGGCATAGAGTCCCTGAGTAAAAACCATGAATGAAATTAGGGTTAATGCTATTTTTTTCATATTTGCCTCAAGCGATAATTGATTCGATCTACGACTATTTTAAGTCCATAAAACAGCAAGTTCGTAACTTTAAGGACTTATCGGTCTTAAAGGAAATTTCTTGATAAAAAGTGTCAGAATAACTTGGCTTAGCCTATCTATCCTATTGAAATGACAGTTTTTTCCACTACAAACAAAACCTTTCAAGATTCGCTAATATTGATTGTGAGCATAAAAATTCTCCTACTATTTTCGCTTCTCTTTAGCGCTAGAGCATTTGCACGTGACACGTTCGAGCAACAGGAAGCCAGACTGGCAAGAGCAGAAATCGCGATGGCTAAAGGCGATAGCAAACAAGCTCTCAGCTTAATTCTTAAAAATCTCAACCGTTTTTCTTTTCATAGAGCAAGCTTTCAGTTTGTTTTGGATTATCATTTAAAAAAAGGTAACTATTCAAAGGCACTAAAAGTTCTTCATTATATTGTATCTAAACTGCATGACAAACGTGTTTTGCAAGCCAGGTTTGACGATAACTTTAACGATTTTCTCTCAACTCTACCTCTTCCAAGAAAAGACGCTTTGAGTGTGTACTTTTCTATTGGGGAGCTTTATTTCAATCTCTATCAAAAAAGGATTTATAACAAAGAGTTTAATAATCGACTTTTAACTCTTGCAGAAAAATATTTTAGAATCGCCGAATACTATCGATATGAACTTGGCCTAACAAAAATTTACGTTGGAAGAATCAATGCGGAAAGAGAGGATTACAGAGAGGCCATAGGTCAATTTATGTCAGCCAAAGAAGTATTTCAAGAAGACCTAAAGACTGAGTCCGAAGATGGCTTTGAAGATATCAATCTTCTTATTGGTTCTGCCATGATTCAAGGTGGATTATATGATCCAGGAACCTTATACCTTAGATCAATATTCTTAAATCCAGCAGCTAATAATTCAACACGAGCTATAGCTCAAGAATATCTTGATGCTATAAATTATCAGTACTTTTCATTATCAGCAAAATACGACTATATCATCAACGATAATGTCTATGAGCTGAATGACTTCCAAATATCAAACTACTCCTCTCTTGAAAATATTTTAGGCCCACAAGACGGCAGCTCTTCACTCGTCAGTCTTTCTGCATTTTTTAATCAACCTGAATTATTCGAAAACATCAATGCTCTTCTTATAGGTTCATTTTCACAACAAAATTTTAGTGATGAATTACATAAAAATCTTAACGAAAGAATCATGTCTTTTGGATTTGATGCCAAGTACACTGATATGGAAAAGGGGCTGCCTAAGTTAAGATACTTTTATACAAAAGGGTTTAATCCAAATGGAAATTCTGACGATTTTGAAAGCACATCGACAACACATACATTTGAGCCTTCATATATTAAGTCTATAAAGAGTGGCTCTCTTAATTACTCCTTACCTTTTTATAAAACATCTTTTGACTCTGGTACAGAAGAGCAATCACTTGGCCTATCTGTTTCCTATACGCCTTATTGGCTACAAAAACTCTTCTCTCCATCAATATCTTTAGGTTATTTTACAAGAAAAGAAGTATCTCTTGATGAGGCTAGCAGTAGAATCGATGTTTCCACGAGTATTCAAAGTGAATGGTCACCAGTATTTTCAACATTTACTAACTTACTTATAAGAAAAAACTCTAGTAACACTACATTTTTTGACTATACCGAGTATGACATGACTGTTACCGGGACATATCTTTGGAAATGGGGAATAAGCTTTAATGCAGAAGCCAATTATCGCAACAGAAGTAACACTGACGACTCCAAGACAAATGTCCTTAGATCAACCCTATCTGCATCCTTCACTTATTAAGGTAAAGAAAGCTATGAAGACAAGTAACTAAGGGGTTTAACATGACCAAGAGTATTTATAATCTAAATAAAAGAGCCCTTCTAGTAATACTAGATGGCTTTGGAATTAATTCTGCTGATTTAAAAAATGCTGTGACTGCAGCAAAAAAACCAAATCTAGATTATCTCTTTAATTCATTTCCAACCACGACAATTGAAGCTGGAGTTTCTGGAAACTCTGAGGTGGGGCATATGAATCTTGGTGCAGGCAGACCAGTCAGACAAGATCTTGTTCGAATTAATGAAGCGATATCAAATAATACTTTATCAAAGATGCCTGCTCTAAAAGATTTAATTTCTTTTGCTAAAGCTAATTCGAATAGAATTCATATGATGGGACTTTTATCTGATGGTGGCGTGCATTCAAGCATTGATCACTTGGAAGAGTTGGCTAAAATTCTATCCAATGAAGGGATCGAACTCTACCTTCATGCTTTTACCGATGGAAGAGATACTGAACCTTCTTGCGCTAAAAAGTATATTGATCGTATTGCAAACTCTTCTCATATTAAGTTCGCATCAATTCAAGGCAGATCTATAGGCATGGATAGAGACCGTCGCTGGGAGAAGATTCAAGATGCCTATGAAACATTTTTAGGAAAAAGAGAGAAGACCAACCTTAGTGCTCTTGAGTATTTAAATTCTGAGTACAAGGCAGGAAGAACTGATGAGTTTTTAAAGCCAGTGCTTTTAGATGATAACGGAGCCATTAAAGAAGATGATGCTATCTTCTTTTTTAACTTTAGACCTGATCGCGCCATTCAACTCTCGCTAGCTTTCAATGATAAAACTTTTACTGAGTTTGATCGACCTTTTCTGGCAGCTCACTTTCTATGCATGGTTCCCTATATTCCGGATGAGGTAAAACTACCGATTCTGTTTGATAAGGAACAGCTTAAAGGCGTGATGGCCGATCATCTTGAAAGCCTTAACTTGAAACAGCTTCATATAGCTGAAACTGAAAAGTTCGCTCACGTAACCTATTTTTTCAATGGTGGTAACAAGAAGGAACATACTGGCGAACAATTTGTTCTTATTCCTTCGCCCAAAGAGGTTGCAACCTATAATCAAAAAC
>CAXBMT010000228.1:0-3998 GCA_963976925.1 uncultured Bdellovibrionales bacterium | reverse complement strand
CGAACCTCCTTCTATAAGGCTCTCATTTCATCACAGTGAATGTGCATTTGAATTAACTGAGAGCGAAGATCCTCATCCCACCAGGTGTTATAAGTCATGAATGTTCAGATAGAGTCTGTCGAGATTTTTTCGCTCGTCTTTTGCTTTGTATTGTCTGGATTCTTTTCCGGTGCAGAAGCAGTGCTTATGTCCATTGGAATCGATCGCGCACGTCAACTCATTGAAGCTGGTGGATCTAAAGGTCGCGCTCTTGCGTTTATGATTGATAAACCAAACGAGCTTCTTACAACAATCCTGATTGGAAACAATATTGTTAATATTTGGGCGGCAGCACTTTCAACCGTGATCGCCACGAGAATGTTCGCTTCTGAAGCAGTTGGGATTGCAACCGGTGTTGTTACTTTGATTATTTTGATCTTTGGTGAAGTTCTTCCTAAAGCCTTTGCTAGAAGTAATGCCGAAAAACTTTCTGTCTTTGTTATTAGAACATTGCAGATGTTTTATTATGTTTTATTTCCTATCGTTAAAGGCTTAGTCGGGCTAATCCGTATGGTGCTTGGAGATAATGGAGAGTTGTCAGGTCGAATCGTTACCAAGAATGATCTTGAGTATATGATTAATAGAGCCGGTGAAGAAAAGACAATTGATTCAAAACAGATTGATCTTCTAACTTCGATTATGGAATTTCCTAAAATTAAAGTTAAAGACATTATGGTTACTAGAAACCGTGTCCAGTATCTTCAGTATGGCTGGAGTTATCATGAAATCATGACGGCGGTTAAAGCAGACGTTCACTCACGTTATCCGGTATGTGATGGTGAGCTTGAAAATATGAAAGGCTTCCTCCACGTTAAAGATGTTGCCTTCTTAACTGATGAACAAAAAGCAGATTTTAAACTCGATGAATATTTAAAAGCTCCATTTTTTGTTTATGAGCATATGAAGATTCAAGCGGTCTTCGATCATATGAATCGAAAGAAAGTTCACTTGGCGCTTGTAAAAGATGAGAACGGACTCATCGTAGGAATTATCACTCTTGAAGATATCGTAGAAGAAATCTTAGGTGAAATTCAAGATGAGCATGATGATGAAGAGTGGGAAGGTGAAGAAGAGTTTGATCAATCAGAGCTCATCGAAGGTATCGTGGTTGAGGGGACCATCTCTTTAAGAGACCTCTATAACGACTATGATATTAAGATTCCTCTTAATGATAACTACTCAACTCTTGCCGGTTTCATTTTAGACATGCTTGGAAACAACTTTCCTGAGGATGGTCAGATTATTGTCTGGGAAGGTCTTTCATTCGAACTTGCAAAAGTTGATGAATTTGAAATTCGTGAAATTAGAATTAAAGACGTCGATGGCGAAAAACATTTCTACTCTAAAAAAGAACTAGAAAACACGCAAGAGAACGGCGGTAGTGGTAATGGCAATGGTCAGGCACAGCGCATGAGTTCTCTTACGGCCAGAATTAATCACAACGACTAATCACCTGTAATAAAAGACCATTTTTTGGCACTAGTCTTTGACCAAAGTATGTCAGATTATATTTTTCCTGTAGCGGTAATTGGCGGAGGCTCAGCTGGAGTTATGGCCGTACTTAGAACTGTTCTTAATAATGATGAAACATTATTTTTTCCAGGTAGCGCACAGGATAAAAAACGATCACGCGCTCTTTGGGTAGCAAAAGTTGAAAACGTTCCAGGACACTTAGGTTATAAAAAAGGAATTGAGCAACCCAATAGAGAAAGCCTTCAGTGGCTTAGTGAAGGTCCTCAAAAAGATAAGCTCCATTGGAAAAAAAATATCGGTATTACTTCAGTTAAAAAAGATGATGATGGAGTCTTCACTTTAATCGATTCAAAAGGCGAAAGCTGGCGTGCAAAGTATGTGATTCTTGCCACTGGTGTGATGGATGTTCAACCAGTCATTAACGGTAGTATTGAAGAAATTTTTCCATACGCTAATGCTCAAACTGCAGACTATTGCCTACGCTGTGATGGCCATCACGTTTTAGGAAAAAAAACGGCTGTGATTGGTCATACTAATGGTGCCGCTTGGGTCGCTGTGATGCTTTATGAGCGTTATAAAACGCCTAAAATGTCTGTCTTAACTCATAATCAAAAATCAGAAATCAATGGTGATGTTCTAGATCTTTGTAAGAAGTATGGAATTGAAATTATTGAAGGTGAGATCGTATCTGTCATGGGTAAAGATAATGGAAAAACTCTAGAGGGCTTTCAGCTTGCAGACGGAACTGTTCATGAATATGAATGGTCTTTTGTTTCGCTAGGAATGATTGTCTACAACGAACTTGCTAAGTCTCTTAACTGTGAACTCGATGATCGTGGTTTTGTTATAGGCGACGGCAAGGGTATGACGAGCGTTGAAGGTTGCTACGTTGCGGGTGACTTGCGTGCCAATGTAAAAAAGCAGATCTACACAGCTTGGGATACTGCAGTTGATTCAGCTGATGCGATTAATGCAAAACTTAGATCACAAGCGCGAGCTACTTCTTAAGTGGCGCAATAACAATCTTGCCCGAACCTTGAACTCGAGCACGACAAGAAAGTCTTAAAACTTTACCTTTAAGAAAGTCTTCGCCCATAGTTTCATTATATGTTTGTGTGATTGCATCAATAGTATTTTGCTCAATGGCACTGGCTTCTTTTAATTGATCAGCACCTTCAACCACCCAAACTCTACATGATCCACATGAGCCAGCGAGACAGCCGTGAGGTAATTTTATTTCCTGTTTTTCAAGCTCATCGAAGAGGATTTCACCCTCATTAACATCACAATTATGGGCTGATTTTTCTTCTAAGGTATTGTTATCATTCATTTCATGCACTGACACAGTGGGCATATTATCTTTCCTTTTCAGAGCTTATGATGCGATCGCTTAAGTTATCGGATTTTAAGGGAAATTCTTAAATTCCACCTAATCTTTAGAGGGAGTAAGACCCATGCTTACATTTGAAAAACTTTATTCTGAAGGCCATGAAGAAGTTGTTTTCTTTAGTGATGCCTCTTGTGGACTCAAAGCTATCGTAGCCATTCACAATACTATTTTAGGACCTGCGCTTGGTGGTACTCGTCTTTGGCCATACGCTGATATCAATGAAGCCATCACTGATGTTTTAAGACTTTCAAAAGGCATGACCTATAAGGCAGCTGTATCGGGATTAAATCTTGGTGGCGGTAAGGCCGTTATTCTTGCTGATCCTAATGATAAATCGGAAGCACTTTTTAGAGCTTACGGACGTTTTCTTGAATCACTTAACGGTCGTTACATTACTGCTGAAGATGTGAATATTGGTGTTGAAGATATCGAACATATCTTTACTGAAACGAATAACGTTTGTGGTGTTGCTAAAACTCACGGTGGTTCAGGTAACCCTTCACCATATACGGCTCGCGGAGTTTTCAGAGGGATCGAAGCTTCATTAACAAAAGTTTACGGTGACCGCTCTGTTAAAAATAAAGTTGTTGCTCTTCAAGGAGCAGGTTCAGTTGGTCGTAACCTTGGTGAACTTCTCTATAAAAATGGAGCGAAAGTTTTATTCACTGATATCAATGAAAAAAATATTCAAGCTTTCAAAGATGCCGTTCCAAACGCCGAATTTATTGCAAGCGATGATATTTATGATGTTAATTGCGATGTCTATGCTCCATGTGCACTTGGGGCAACAATCAATGACAAAACAATTGATCGCTTAAAGTGTAAAATTGTTGCAGGCGCAGCTAACAACCAATTAGATGAAACTCGTCACGGTCAAATTCTTAAAGAGAAAGGCATTCTTTATGCTCCAGACTATTTGATTAATGCTGGTGGATTGATGAACGTTTCAATTGAATTTGAAGGATGGTCAGACTCTAAGGCGACGAGAATGGTTGATACGATCTACGATACAACTCTAAAAATCTTCCAAATTTCTGATGAACAGAATGTTCCGGTTCACACAGCTACTGATCTTTTAGCAGAGGCTAGAATTGAA
>CAXBMT010000227.1:0-4009 GCA_963976925.1 uncultured Bdellovibrionales bacterium | reverse complement strand
TAGCCCTTAACCGTGTCATAGGTGGAGTTCACCATCCAAGTGATATTGTTGCAGGCAAAAAGCTTGGTGATGCTATCTATGAGCAACTAATAAAAAATTAATTAATATTTTTTAAGAAACTAATTAAGTTAGCCACTGCTTGTCCTGAGCCACCTTTTTGAATTAGGGCAGGTTGGTTACTTGTCGTCCATGCATAGATATCTAAATGCGCCCACGGAAGACCTCTAACAAACTTCTGAAGGAATAGTGCCGCCGTTATACTACCAGCGTAACCGCTGGAAGAAGAGTTGGTACAGTCAGCGAAGGAAGAGTTAAGCTCTTTAGCGTAGTCTTGATGAAGTGGCATTCTCCAACAAAGATCTCCAACCGTTTCACTGGCGTCTTGTATCATTTTTGCTAACTTGTCATCATTGCTAAAAAGAGACGCGATATCTTGGCCTAGAGATACTTTACCAGCGCCAGTTAAAGTTGCGGCATCGATAATCATATCTGGTTTTTGATCACACGCTACATCGATAGCATCAGCTAAAACTAAACGACCTTCAGCATCGGTATTATCAATTTCAACTTTAAGACCATTTCTGGCAATATGAATATCACTTGGTCGTGTCGCATTTTCATTAATAGAGTTTTCGGCCAAAGCAAGATAGCCTTCAATTTCGATAGCAAGTCCGCTATTTTCAATCCAAGAAAAGACACCGGATATAGCAGCGGCACCACCCATATCTTTTTTCATTAGTTTCATACCGGCCGAAGGCTTGATATCTAATCCACCAGTATCAAAAGTGATTCCTTTACCTATAAGAGCGATTTTCTTTTTCGCCTTTTTAAGTGGTTTATAAGAAATTTTTACTAGTCGTGGTGGGTGAGCAGAAGCAGCTCCAACACCTAAATGTAGTCCGCACTTTTCTTTTGCTAATCTTTTTTCATCCCAGACTTCTACTTTGATGGTTTTTGAACCGCGAAAACCTTTTTGAATAATAGAGGCAAAATTAACAGGATGTAATTCATTGGGAGGTAGATTCACAAGATGTCTTGCTAAGTTGATACCTTTAGAAATTTCTGATGCTTGTTCGATAAACTTTGCAGCAAGCTTTTTATCATCTTGATAGAAGTGTAGGTGGGCTAGACCAATTGATTTTTTTTCATCAAAGCGATAGGCAGCAAGATCTAGTCCAACTAAACAGCCCGTCATGCTCTCATCAGACAAGCCAATAAAGTAAACATCAGCTTGTTTTGGATTGCCGTCTGTGAAATGACTTAGTTTTGCTCCGATTTGATCTCTAGCAATTGCATAGGAAAACTTTCTTTGCTCTGGTTTATCTATGAGTAAAAGTGAAACTTGATTATCTTCGTAAAAAAATGAAACGGCTTTCTTTGCTTCAAGATTTTTATGTAAAGGATCACTTAGTGGTATCTGATGCTTTTTTAATTTTGCTGATATTTTTTTTAGATCATTACCAATAAAAATAATATTCTTTTGCCATAGAGGTTCTTTTTTTGCCTGACGTGCAAAAGATGCTTTCATGATACTCACAATGACTCCCTTTAGGCGCTGTAACGATAGGATTCAAACATATGAGAAAGGATGTCATGAAATGACCTCATTTGTGAAGCTTCAGGTGTATCAAAAAAGTCCATCACCATGACTTCAGACAGAGCTAATAATTCATCTCGATAAGGACTTACTAACTCCCAACTACCAAGCCAAATGTCTAAATGTCCCGCTTCCTCATAGCTTATAAAAAGTAGCTCAAGAAGATTTTGATGAAAGACATCGAATTGATGTCCTTTACCTGGAAGAGGCAGGGGAGACTTCATAAAGAACTTATTTTTTAAATCATGAATTGCTTCGGGACTTTTCTCTTTATAACCAAGCCTAAAAAGAAGGGGGAAGGTCTTGTCATTTGTAGGTACACTTAATAAAAGTTCTTTAGCTTTTACATAGTTTATTTCAACGCCAACACCTTCTTCATAACATCTCGCCAGTTGAATCTTGCAATCGTCTTGACCGTGGTACATACCACGATAGAATGCAGCTGCCGCAGTTTGTTCGTAACAAGGATCATGAGTAATCCAAAAGTCTCCTAACTGTTTTAAGTTCATCGAAGACTCTTCAATATAATTCACCTTTAGCGGTAAGTTTTTTAGCAAGTCATTGGTCAAAATATCGTTACCTTCAAAATGACGATCAACGGCTAGCCAATTATCGATATACTTCATGAGTTGAGAAAATTGAGTTTGATATACTTTGGGAATTGTAAAAGCGAGGCCCATACTAATTAAGCTCGCATGAAGCTGGTCCACAAGTTCATGACCAGACAGGGTTTGACCAGCTAAAGGCCAAAGAGCCAGGGCGTTATTAGTCTCCATAAAGCCAGCAGGTAAATTTGCTCTTGGATCATAGTTTATTTTAACCAGAGGGGCGTTAGCTAGCTGACAGGGAGATATATAGATAAAGCCTTGATTTTTAAGCATTTATTTAGTCCTTTTGGGGTTCCTATCTTATCGGCAGAATAAAAAAGTAGTTTAGTCGGATATTATCCCTCTCCACAGATTTTGAGGGTTTATGTACAATAAAAGTGAAAATTGGAGGATCCATGGCTAAGTCACTTAAAGACGCTTTATTGAATGCAGGTTTACACGGTACTAAGAACGCAAATGAGCGTGATCGTGTTAAGGGTCGTCCTACTAAGAAAAGCGAAGTCCATCAACACGCGCGTACGTTTTGTGAAGTATGTGAACGTGATCTTCCTGATGTCGAGAGATATCAACATCCATCTTTCGATAAAGATTGGATCTGCATTGCTTGTGCTGATCGCAATATGATTGATGATAAGTTTCGCAGAACACATCAAAGCGAAATGACTGACAAAGGAATGTTCAAAAGATTTTACGGTGCTACAAGACCTGGCAGTGACTTTAAACCGGCGCGTGGTCCGGTCGATAAATCAAAACAAAATCGCCGCTAATAATTAATGTGGCTATTAAGAGATGTAGTGGTTGTGCGAATGCTGGCATTGAGAAATAAGATAGTACAATGCCAGTTAGAGGCGCCAGCAGAGTAATAATAAATAAAGCGACAATTAGTTTTCTAGAGTTACCAAAAGGTTCTTCCTTCCAAAGTTGTCCCACCCAAAGCCCAAAGATTAAAAGATAGAGAATTGAAAATGATCTATGAATGATAAAGAGCCAGCTGTCTTGATTTAACCATAAACTTCTATCTGTAACTCCAGAGCTGGTGACCAGATCAATTCCTTCTCTAACTTCTGTTCCAAGTATGAGCTGAACAAGGGCTAGAGCTAGAACAATAACTCCAACTTGCTTTGAGCGAATCGTGAGAGGCTTTCGAACACCAGTGGCTAAGATATACAGAGCTATAGTTAAAAGCACGATAACTATGGCTAAAAACATATGAAAAGTTATCAGGTGAGGCGCCAAATGCGAGCTTACAACCTTAGCTCCAATACCGCCTTGAATAGAAGTTAAAACAAATACCAGGACAGAACCTTTAAAAAGCTTTGGGTGCATCTTTCGAAGTGGCCAAGCTGTAATCATGAGCCAGATCATCTCTAACCCAACCAGGACGCCTAACAGGCGATTGATATATTCAATCCAAGTCTTGGTAGCATTGAAGTCAGCAATTTGCCTGCCAGCAATCGCAAATTTTTCTTTATAGTCGATTGGTAACTGTGAAATATCTGTTGGTGGAATCCATTGTCCAAAGCAGTGAGGCCAATCGGGACAACCAAGACCACTACCAGTTGTTCTGACGACACTGCCGGCTAGGATTAATAAAAATAGACTTACAATTGTTAAAACAACTGCAAACTTAAATCGATTTAATTGCATCAATCATCCATTCTTCTAAACTCAGCATCAACAACATTGTCATTGACTGTAGAATGAGGTCTAGGCCTTTGCTGCGAGCTCGCATTACCAAAATTTCTTCCTCCAATATTGACATGAAAACGCTGGTTAAAGCCCCACTTCTCAGCACTTTCACCAC
>CAXBMT010000226.1:0-4018 GCA_963976925.1 uncultured Bdellovibrionales bacterium | reverse complement strand
CTCCGCAGTCACCTTCAGCGCAAACAACTTTTGTTCCGGTTAGGGCCTGATCGTAACGTAAGTAATCCGACAACATCATTGATGCTTCAGTGGCACCAACACTATGTTTTTTTCCATTGAGATAAAAAACGATCTTATTTCGCACTGCGAATCCCCTTGTCTGTAGGGGACAATTATCTGTGCTAGGAGATAGCTTATCAACCAACTTTTGTTAGAATTAAGCCTTTTAGGTAATCACCCTCAGGGAATCCCGAAAGCCTTGGGCATTCTTCACCTAAAGAGAGTGTTTTTTCGACTTTAAAGCCTGGAGCAAGAGCTAGAATCTTAGCTTCGAAAGCCGATCTTGAGATAGCGTGAGTGTTTAAAAACACAATCAATTTACCATTTGGATTTAATCTTTTAATCATGGCCGGCAGTAGTTTCTCGTAGGAATCAAGAGCACGTGAAACCTTTTTGCCGTCACTACTTGCAGTTGGCGGATCACAAAGAATCACATCAAAAGACTCTTCATGTTTTTCAAGTGCATCTAATACACTCATCTCTAAACTTTCATGTTTGGTGGCATCAAGACTTGGATTTAATCCAAGGTTATGATTAAGCCAATCAAGATATCTGTTTGATAGATCAACTGAAACGACGCGAGAGGCACCATTATTAAGAGCAAATAAAGAGTAGGCACCGGTATAAGAAAAGAGATTAAGAAAACTTTTTCCTTCAAACTCGCCAGCAAGACTGCCACGAATTGAAGACATATCAGTATATATTCCACAGTCATAATGAGTGTGCAGACGAATACCGTAATTCACACCAAACTCATTAATCGTTGTTTGGTTTTTACCGCCATGAACGCGCAAGTTTTTGGCGCGCTCAAGATTTCTAAATTGAATCGCCATACCTGGAAATTTTTTATCAGGGAAAACTTCTCTTAAAAGTTTTGGAATATCGCGCTCTAATAGATTTAGTTCAGTTTCCCAAAAAGCACTATAGAACTGAACATAAATAAGATCATTCAACGCCGTAATCATCAGACCTGGAAGACGATCGCCCTCACCTGCAACTAGAATAACGTTATTACGATGTTTAAATAAATTGAGAATGGCCCTACGCTCGAACGCTTCCCTAAGACGCGTCTTCACTTCAAAACGAAAGTTAGGCAGATCAGTTTTAAGCGGTGGAGTAAAACTCCAAGCACGTGCTTTTACCTGTGGATGTTTTGGATCAGTAATCAAAACAACTTGAGCTGACTTTTTATCGCCAGCTTGAATAATACTTGGAACTTTTGGAAATTTTTGAGTGTACTCATCGGCCGTCACCCACGGGTGACCTTTTTTAAAATGCTTTAGTGTGGCGGGGTGAAGCTCAGACCAGTTCAGGCGCCAAGCTCCGATTCAAGCTTGTGAAGTTCTTCGACTGAATCTTCGAGAATAACAACAAGTTGATTAGTGATAGCAAAAGGATCATCGAGAACCAGTATCCCAAGAGCTTTGAGTTCATTCTGGGTCTCAGGTGAGAGCTTGCTATATGGGTCTAAATTTTCCGCTAGATTATTAAGACTTTCAACACGTGCTTTGAGTACTTGAGCTCTAAGCTTTTTGTCTGACAATGAAGCCGATAGACCTGGTGTGTTGAAATGATCGGGGATTAGTGTGTTTTGTTCAATCATATAAAGTATTTGCCCTTTTTTTTGTCATGAGTCAATTGTTATAGGAATGTCTTGTAAATGTCGCAAAGGTTAAAAGCTTTTATTTATAAATAACTATCTAGAATTATTGATGAATCTCAACTTTTTTCATTGTTTGACTCTATTATAGGAAGGTTTAAACTTAAGGGGTTGTATTTAATTAACACAGGATGAGTAATGCCTTTTTTCAAGAATATTTTCTTTCTCTCAATTCTAACCCTTTCTACTTTTGTTCACTCATTTGAAAGTTCAGACAAACTTCTACTTACTGGTGGGGTTAACTCTCTTGAAGGATCTGCGGGTGGCGGTCTTACTCCTTGGGCCTTCATTGGCGGTTATGGAACAGATAAACAAATTGGAGCCAATGCCTACATCACTAATGTTAAAACATCAGACTATAATATGGTTTCAACTGGCGCTCTTGTAGGCTTATACGACCGAGTCGAAATCTCGTTTGCCCATCAAGTTTTTGATACAAGAGATGTTGGCTCTGCTTTAGGTTTAGGTCAAGGCTATGAATTAAAACAAAACGTCTTCGGTATAAAAGTGAAACTTCTAGGTGATGCTGTACTTGAACAAAGTTCATGGTTGCCTCAGATCGCTTTTGGTATCCAAGTAAAAGATCATGAACAACCTAGAGTCGTTAAATCTTTTGGTGCAAAAGACGGCACCGGGATTGATTATTACCTAACTGCTACAAAAATCGTTTTATCTGAAAGCCTTCTCACCAACCTAACTCTTAGGGCGACTAAAGCGAATCAACTTGGGATTCTAGGTTACGGCGGGGGAATGAATGATTCTTATGAGTTATTACCAGAAGTTTCTATTGGATATCTATTTACTAGAAAGCTTATAGCGGGAGTCGAGTATAGATTTAAACCAAATAATCTTGCTGTAGCGACTGAAGATGATTGGTTAGACATCTTTGCAGCTTATACGTTTAATAAAAATATTTCAGCTACACTTGCATATGCTTACTTAGGAAATATTGTTCTAAAAGATAAGCAAAGTAGTTTGTACACCTCAATTCAAATTGGTTTCTAAGGATTTTTTATGTTTAAAAAGTATTTGCTATGTTTATTTCTTTTAATTGGCTGCGCTTCGGCGGATAAGCTGGCTACTTATAAAGAATTTGGTGAAAAGGAAGGAATTACTAAAGTTGTAGATGATTTATTTGTCTATCTTTTACAAGATGAAAGAACCAAAGAAGCATTTTCAAGACTTAATCTTGAAAAAACAAAGCATGGTCTATCAAATTTTATTTGTGTGACACTTGAAGGACCTTGTAAGTACGAAGGTCAGTCAATGAGAAGGGCGCACAAAGGGCAGGACATAACTCAAGCTCAGTTTTATGCCATGGTCGAGAATATGCAAAAAGCTATGAATCAAAATAATATTCCACAGCGTGCACAGAATAAGCTTTTGGGCAAACTAGCGGCCATGCATAAAGACATTATAGGTATTTGATTTGTGTTAAAGCTTATAAAAAATCTAAAGTTTAAGTATAAGCTTTTTCTATGCTTTCTGGTTGTTATTTTAATTAACGCTTTTGCTGGTGTTTTTTCATATTCACTGATTAATGAAATATCAAAACTCGTGTATACCACATATGACAAAGCACTGATGTCGGGCACGTTTTCTCAGCAGGTAAAAGCGGAGTACTATCAGTTTGAGCTTGCTGTTTACGATGGCCTTTTGGCTAAAACCGATAAAGACATTAAGCGAGCTAAAATTAAAGCAAGACGATCTATGGAAACTCTTAGAGAAGACCTGGATATCGTCAAAGAACGAGCTCTTGATCCGAAAATCATTGAGCTTGCTAATGAAGTCGATCAGGATTTGAAAGATATTGTCGAAACCAAAGACAAATTTTTTGAAACTAAAGAAAAACAAATGTCTAATTCCATGAATCTCATTAACGATTGGAATACAAAAACAAATTCTAAAAAACTTGCCAGAAAACTTACAAGAATTTCAGATGAGGCTGCAGTTATTGGCTATGAGTTTAGATTAGAGTCTGAAAAGAAAAATAAAGAAAGCATAAGAAACTTATTAATTGTCGCTGGAGCGTGCTTACTTTTAGCTATTCTTTTTGCCATTATTACGTCATCTATCATCGTAAATCCTTTAATGAAGTTAAAAGAGGCTTGCTTAACCATTAGTACAGGCGATTACTCAACAAGAGCACCTATTAATAGTAAGGATGAGGTTGGAAGCTTAGCCAGATCATTTAATTCAATGTTGGATGTCATTGAAGAAAAAGATAGAAATCTAAACTCGCTCTTGTCAGCATTGCCATTCGGACTTTTTTATTTTGATGAAAATGGCAATATCTCA
>CAXBMT010000225.1:0-4072 GCA_963976925.1 uncultured Bdellovibrionales bacterium | reverse complement strand
AGTGATCTGTATTCTAGTCGTCAACCTTTTTATTCCGTTAATTGAATAAAAAAATTCGATAGTTAGAATTCAAAATTAGAAGCTTGAACTCAATAAAAAAAGGAGATGCCTAGCATCTCCTTTAAACAATCTAAGATATTGAATTTACTTAAGCTCGAAGCGGAAATCCTGCTTTCTCAGCAGTTGAAATCAATGTTGATTCAAAACCTTTAAGCAGATCTCCACTCATTGTTGCTTCAGGATCTTGGAAAATAGCGCGAAAAGTCACATATTTTTTTGACTTATCTTCAGGCCTAAAGACATCCAAAACCTTAGTCGAGACTAATTCTTTGATCTTAACCTTTGATAAAGCAGCTAGGACCTCTCCTACCGGAGTAGAAGCACTAAGGTTAAGAGTGAAATCAAACTCACTAGAAGGGAACTTAGGCAGTGGCTTATAAGAAGTTTTATCCTTTATAGGCTTTTCTTCAAACGCGCCCATATCAGCTGGTAACTGTAGAAAAGAAATTAATCTTTCAGCGATATTTGAAACTTCTAAGAATGGAGTTGCACTCTTAGAAAAAGAAGCAACCACTAGTTGGTTATGCTCTTCACAGTAAGTGTTTTTTCCATCGAGATAAACGCGACCGATTTCAAAAAGATTAAACTGCTCACTGTTTTTAGAATTTTTAGCGCAAGCTTCAAGCATACTAGGAATGATTGAAGGGCGCATACGATCGTGATCTTTTGAAAGTGCATTAAGAAGAATCTTATCGGTAAGTTTATCCATACCGGCTTTCTTTAAAAGTGCTTCGCCTACGAGAGGATAAGTCATGACTTCAAATGCTTTTGCATGAAGACTCATAAAGTCTCTAATCTTACGATGCATTGTCTGCGCCGGAGTAAGACGCACGGGAGAGACAGCAAGCTCTGGTGAGTAAGGAGTGATATTATCGTAACCGACAATACGACCAACTTCTTCAATCAGATCAGCTTCGCATTCGATATCTTTGGTTGCACGCCAAGATGGAACAGTGACTTCCATAGAGTCACCACTTTTTTCGACCTTAAAGCCAAGGGCAGCAAAAATATTCATCACTTGATTGATTGAAACTTCATGACCTAGAACCTTAACAATTTTGGCGTAGCTAGTTTCAATTACAAGAGGCTTAATCTCAGAAAGATCAGCACCATCATAAGTTGGTGCGCCAACAATTTTAGCCTCAGGACAAAGCTGCATAATCACTTCTGCAAGTCGTAGAAGCGTTCTATAGCAAAGAGTTGAATCAAGAGTTTTTTCATAGCGCTGTGAAGAATCGGTACGAAGACCTAACCTAGTTGAAGTTCTTCTGACTTGAGCGGCCTGCCAGTTAGCAGACTCAAGGAAAACCTTAGTCGTTTTTTCAGTGACACCTGAATTGAGTCCACCCATGATACCTGCAAGAACCAAAGGCTTTGAATCATCGCGAATGATTGTATCCGCTTCAACTAAAGCGCGCTCGGCTTCGTCTAAAGTTGTAAACGTATCTGTTTTACCCAGACGCTCGATCACAAGATCGCCGTGAATCGATTCGCGATCAAAAACGTGGTTTGGAATACCAAGTTCGAGCATGACGTAGTTAGAAGCATCAACAATATTGTTAATCGAGCGCAGGCCCACGGCTTCAAGACGACGCTTTAACCAGCGCGGAGACTCGCCTACTTTAACTCCATCAATAGATAGACCAAAATAAGCTAAACAGGCACTGTCGCTATTCACTTTCGGGTTAAGTGGTGAATCTTTTTTATCACCAAACTTTGCTTCCATGGCTTTTTGCCATTCAGCTCCATAGAGGTTTTTTAATTCACTTTCAAAAAGTGCAGAAAACTCACGAGCTATGCCGTAATGGCCCCAAAGATCTGGTCTATGGGTTAATGATTTATTATCAACATCAATAATGACATCAGGTGTTTCTTCAAAGTATTCGGCCATAGTCATGCCAAGGCGAAGATCACTTGGAAGTTCTAAAATTCCTTCAGAAGTATCTTTTGTACCAAGCTCTTCTTCCGAGCAGAGCATGCCTTCTGAAAGAACTCCGCGGATCTTTTTCGGTTCAAGAGTAAGACCGCCTGGAAGAGTGACTCCCACAGGAGCGTAAGGTGTTTTAATTCCTGCACGACAGTTGGCGGCACCGCAAACAACCACGCGCTCTTGCCCGTCACCTAAATCGATCGTGGCAAGTTGAAGCTTGTCTGCTTCTGGATGGGGCTCAGTTTTTACGACGCTAGCAACTTTAATCTGCTGCCAGTACTGACCACTAGAAACAACCTCTTCGACCTCAGCGGTACCAAGAGTAAAGCGCTCACCGATCGCTTTAGGGTCGAGATCAGGAATTGTTGTGAAGTCTTTAATCCAATCAATAGAAATAAGCATTTTAATAAGCTCCGAATTGGCGCATAAAGCGCAGGTCTGCACCGTGAATATGGCGAATATCGTCGATGCCATATCTCATCATCACAAGACGATCGAGTCCAAGGCCAAAGGCAAAGCCATTATACTCATCAGGATTAATCCCACCGGCTTTTAAGACATTTGGATGAACCATGCCACATGGAAGAAGCTCAACCCAGCCTGTTTGCTTACAAACAGAACAGCCCTTGCCCTTACAGATGAGACAACGAATATCGAGCTCAAAGCCAGGCTCAACGAACGGGAAAAAGCCAGGGCGAAGTCGAACTTCAACATCAGTTTTGAAAATTTCACGCAGAAGCGTTTTCATAAAGTAAATCAGATTAGCGACTGAAACGTCCTTACCAACCATCATGCCTTCAAGTTGATGGAAAACCATCTCATGGGAGGCATCAGTTCGCTCACAACGAAAAACTTTACCAGGAGCTATGAACTTAAAAGGAGGTTTTCTCGACTTCATACCGCGAATTTGAATGGTTGAAGTATGGGTACGAAGCAGAGCTTTTTTACCAGCTTCAGTTTCAGGGCCGTGAAACCAAAAAGTATCTTGCATATCTCGCGCCGGGTGATCAGCCGGAATATTGAGAGCTTCAAAGTTATGAAACTCGTCTTCGACATGGGGGCCATCGAGAATATCAAAGCCCATCGACAAGAAAATATCTTCAACTTCTTGTTGGATCGCTGTGATCGGGTGAAGACCACCATGATTCGTATTATGAACCATAACACTATCAGTGATAGTGGTATCGATTGGATCAAGGGCCAACTTAGCGTTGATATCCGCGATCTCAAGACCATCGAGCTTAGCCTGAATGTCTGCTCCGATATTTTGTTTAATTTCATTGGCCTTGGGACCAATCTTTTGGCGCTCTTCAGGAGTCGCGTCCTTAAGTCCTTTTAAGACTTCAGTTAAGGGACCCTTCTTACCCATGTATTCAGACTTCAGATTAAGAACATCTGGCTGAGAATTAAGAGTTGAAAGTTTTGCCGTGAAATCGGCATAGAGCTGATCGAGCTTTGCTATCATAAATGTTTCCTACAACAAGGTATCTTTTAATTTTAAATAAAAACGACGTAGTTCTTTTTGATCGACCGTAGCCGTTCCAACCTTTCCTACTACTACACCAGCACCACAGTTAGCTATCCACGCTGCTTCACTAAGATTTGCGCCGGCACCAAGAGCGGCAATCAATAAACTGATGGCCGTGTCACCAGCACCAGAAACATCGAAAACTTCACTGGCAGCAGTTGGTATCTGGTGCAGCTTTCCATCGCCCTTAGTCTCTAATAGCGCCATGCCATCTTTACCAAGAGTGATAATAATTTTTTCTAGATCGAGAGCTTCAACAAGGATTGTTGCGATTTGCTCCATATTGAGCTGCTTATAGCCGTGGCCTAAAGATTCAACCATCATCCCAGCTTCAAGCTTATTTGGTTTTAAAAGCGTGGCACCTTTGTACCAAAGAGGTGGTGTTGTGCGACCTGGGTCAACTGCAACTAAAAGATTCTTTGATTTAGCTTCATCAATACAGTCTCTAAGTACTTGCTGACTTAGTGTGCCTTTAGCGTAGTCTTCAAGAATGAGTGCTGAAGACTTATCGCTAAACTCTTTAACTCTCTCAAGTAAACGTTTAGCTTCACTTT
>CAXBMT010000224.1:0-4074 GCA_963976925.1 uncultured Bdellovibrionales bacterium | reverse complement strand
GTGAAGGATTAATAGAACGTTTAGAGCTTTTGCTACTTCATGATCAACTTCATAGCCTGGCTTGTATTGAATCATATTCATGAAGTCTGCGCAGTAACCAAGACTTGGATGAGAGCGAACAGGATCTTCACTCTTAGCACGACGATAGAAATACGCCATCATGACTTTTACTTGGGCCATCAACTGAGCCACTGCGCGATCTTTTTCAGAATCTGATAGATCGTGATCTAAAAAGTCTGGGTAGTAAGCTGAGAGAGCTGCGATACCAGAAGAGAGAACACCCATTGGATGTGCATCTCTTGGGAAGGTATCAAGCATATTTGTGATTCCTTTTGGCAATGTTGCAAAAGAAACAATTTTTTCATTAAAGAAGTCTAACTGACGCTTAGTAGGAAGAACGCCATTGACTAGTAAGTAAGATGTTTCAATAAAGTTTGAGTGTTCTGCAAGATCTTCAATCTTGTAACCACGGTAACGAAGAATGCCCTTCTCACCGTTTAGAAAAGTAATATCTGAAGTACATGAACCAGTGTTCATATATCCATTATCAATTGTAATAAAACCAGTCTGTGAACGAAGTTTTGTAATATCAATCGCTCTTTCGCCCTCTGAGCCAGTAACGATTGGTAACTCAATGGTCTTCTCTCCAAGATTGAGCTGTGCTTTGTCTGACATGTGTCCTCCAAGTAACCTGTATATGAATGAAATAACTAAGAATTTTAAACAGTTAAACTCTACACCCAAGAGCATTTAATTCAAAGACGCGGCCTTTTAATGGCTAAGATTTCCGCTAGAATTTTTCTTAGACCGACCAAGATTTTGGATCTTGATGCCAATTCTGAATGGCCTCGACATCAGTAGTCGACAAAGTTCCTTGGCTTTCGGCTTGTTCGAGTAAACATTGAAAGTTTGTTAAAGAGTGAAGCGTAAGGTCATGTTCTTTTAACACAGCACGTGCACCACTGGTATGATAATCAACGATGGTTAAACATCCGACCGGCTCAAGTCCGACACTTTTAACAGCGACTACGGCATCACCAAGACTCTTTCCCTGATTAACTAAGTCTTCTACTAGAAGAACTTTCATTCCAGGTCGCACATCACCTTCAACTTGGTTTTGTTTACCGTGAGATTTTGAACCACCTCGTACATACAATAACGGTTTTTTAATTTCCCAAGCAAGAATGCTGGCATGAGGTATTCCGGCCGTAGCTAAACCACAAAATGCATCAAATTCTAGATTTTTTTCAGCGCAAATATTTTTAAACGCGTCGATAATCTTTTGCCTAGCATCGATATGTGACCAAACCAGACGATTGTCACAGTAGATTGGGCCCTTTAAACCTGAAGCGTAGGTAAACGGAGGGTTGATTGATAATTGGACACAGTTTTTTTCAATCAAAACTTTTGCGATGTCACGTGGACTCATGTTTTTCCCCATACTAAGATACCTCATTATGAAATTTGATAAACCAACGGTCAAAGGTAAAATTCTTAAACGTTATAAACGTTTTCTAGCCGATATTGAGTTAGAAGATGGAGAGGTCGTCGTTGCCCATTCCGCCAATACTGGAAGCATGACGACGTGCTGGGAACCTGGCTGGCCAGTCTTATTAACAAAGAACGATGATCCAAAACGTAAGCTTAAGTACACACTTGAGCTGACTCATAATGGTAAAACTTGGATTGGTGTTAATACTGCTCTTCCAAACAAGATGGTTCTTGAGGCTATAAAAAATGGAACCATTAAAGAACTTCAAGGCTATGACGTCATTAAGCCTGAGGCTAAAATTGGTAAATCAAGAATCGATGTTTTACTGACTAAAGATAATGGTGAGAAGTGCTACGTTGAAGTTAAGAATACGACCCTTTGGCAAAATGATGTGGGAATTTTTCCCGACGCTGTTACTGAGCGTGGGCAAAAGCATTTAAGAGAGCTCACTGAGCTTGCTAATAGTGGAATTCGTGCTTGTATGCTCTATGTTGTTAACCGCGAAGACGTAAAAACTTTTGCACCTGCTGATCATATCGATAGCGAATATGGAAAACTACTTCGTGAAGCTCATAAGGCGGGGGTTGAAATCCTACCTTATATCTGTGACGTTAATGAGAAAGGTTTAAAACTCTCCCATTCAATCCCCTTTAGTCTTTAGGTAACAACTCTAAAACCTGAATCGTTTTAATTTCATCAACATTGAGTAGCTGTGCTCTAAATTTATTATCAAGATAAGTTTGCACCTGATCTTTATAATAAGGACTTTCATAATGACCTGAATTACCTGTCGGTAAAATACCAAGAGAATGATCGGGGTCTGCCATATCTATCAAGCGACGAGTTGATGGACCAAGAGTAACTGCATAGTTACTATCAAATCTAGGAGAGCTCATATTGTTCACTTGAAACGATCCTCCACCGGCCGCATAGGGTCCAATATCAAATATTTTTCCAACTAAAGGAAGTTTGGAAAGTGGATGACGATAAGTCACAGTATGAAGATTCCCCCACTTCCAGTCATTTTCACTTTCACCCATTTTAGAATTTAAACTTTCTATTGCTTTAGAGAATGCTTGAACGAGAATTTCATCTCTCGTTTCAATAGTCGGAGTTTCGATATTATCCCACCAAGGTGAATCATTAAGTTGAAGATGACTTTTAAAGGTGTGCCAATAGTCCGCAATGCGCGTAAAAGTTTGATAACGATCTCTAAGTTCATCTTCAAAGGTTAACTTCATCACCCAGAAAGACCATAAATGGTAAATAGAACTTTCTACTGATCTAACAGAGCTATCTCCATCCCAATTCTCAAGTCTTTTTATAAGTGGTGAGTAAACTCCAACTTTTTTTGTCGCTGTTACAAGCGTATCAATTTGTTTTTTATGTGAAACAGTATTTTCATCTGTCATAACTGAGCGAAGGTCATTGATATTCCATTTCTTTTTTTGCCCTAATAAGTGATTTAGTCTTAAAAAGCGCTCTGATGGCTGCCAGTAACCATCTAAAGGATAATCGGTTTTTACCGGAGGAATATAGTTGGTGGAGACAATAACTCCCGAAGACGGATTAATTGCATAAGGATTCTTTTCGAAGTCAATATAGCCTAAATATTGATGATCAGGATTTTTTCCATCTAGGACGACATCTGATGCAATTCCTTCTTTTCGAAGAGGAATTTTACCAACAACTTGCCAAGCAATGTCACCGGACTTATCGACCCAACTTAAGTTAAGCGCCGGGGCAGCCGCACTTGATAGAGCTGATCTAAATTCATTAACATTTTGAGCTCGAGACAGTTTATAAAAAGCAGTAACAATATCGTTATCTGGATGATGAAAGCCCCAAGCTATAGAAATAGGATTATCCGTTTTTTCTTTAATGATTGTTGTATCGTTAAGAAAAGGTCCGTGAACTGAACGACGTATAGTAATTTTTTGATCAATGCCAAAGCGAACCTTAATCAGTTCCTCTTCAGAGATAATCGGAAAAGTTTTATCTCCTACAATAACTTCATTATTTTGATTCACTGTCTCTTGATAGAGATCAAGGTCATCAACTTCCGACATAGTAATGCCCCATGCTTTGTCCTTATTATGACCAAGCACCGGAAAAGGGACTAATGGAAGAAAGTGACCGTAGATTTCAAAGCTTGGACTTTTAAGATGAGCTTCAAACCATGTGCCCGGACTAGAAAAGGCAATATGAGGATCATTAGATAAGATGGGCATTCCACTTTCAGTTCTAGAACCACTAAGGACAAACGAATTACTGCCATGAAAAAGACCAAGGTTTTCTTCGAGAATTTGAAGAGGCGTCAAGAGTTTATTCCAGCTAACTTTAAAGACACCATCTATATTAACGTCTGGAGCAGGAAGCTTATCTCCAGTGGCTCCTTTTCTAAGTAACTCGACCTTTTCAAAGCCAAACTCTTTTTCTAAATCGCTAAATAATAGATCTCCAAGAAGTCCCTCGGCGAAGCTGAGCGACATATAACCAGAAATCGCCATAGCGTCTATAAGTTCAAAAGGTTCAGGACGATCAAGTCCTAAAAGTGAAAACTCAGGAGGAAGAGGCATAGT
>CAXBMT010000223.1:0-4098 GCA_963976925.1 uncultured Bdellovibrionales bacterium | reverse complement strand
CAATGGGAATCACTGCTCCATCAACTATTCTAGCGAGTGGTTTTAAATTATGTTTTTTAACAAATGACTCTGAGGCAACTAAAACACTAGCCGCTCCATCAACAATACCAGAAGCACTTGCAGGCGTAACAACGCCATCCTTGATAAAGCTAGATCTAAGTTTTGTCATATCTTCTAGAGAAGCATTGGGACGAAGATGCTCATCTTTGTCACAGACTCCTCTTTTCAACTCTATCGCTGCAATCTCATCTTTAAAGTGCCCGTCAGCGTAAGCTTTTGCAGCTTTAACATGTGAAGACAGGGAGTACTCATCACACTCTTGTCTTGTTAACGAGTATTTTTTTGCCAAGTTTTCAGCAGTGATTCCCATTGGAGTCTGGCAATAGGCATCGGTTAAAGCGTCTAAAAGCATATCAACAGATTTTAAGCTGCCATACTTTGTTCCAAATCGAGCACCATAAGTAAGGTGAGGAACCATCGACATATTTTCTGTTCCCGAAGCTAAAACACAAGAAGCCTCACCGAGTTTAATTAGACGACTCGCCTCTAAAATAGCCTCAATACCTGAGCCACAAAGTCGATTAATCACGATCCCTGCAACTTCTATAGGGCAACCTAATTTTAAAGCGAGATGCCTTCCGCCATACATTGTATCCGTTGTACTTGGGACAACATTGCCCAGAATTACCTGATCGATTTGATCTGGCGCCAAGTTTTGATCTGATAACAGTGCTTTGGAGCATGCAACTGCTAAATCGACGGGAGTGATGTCCATCAGGCTCCCTCCAAACTTTCCAAATGGGGTTCTCTTGCCTGCGACTAGATAGATTTGATCGGACATATTTTGCCTCCTTGTGACCTATGGGGGCACACCAGTAAAATTAGATGTGTAAATCGAATGCATTTTAGCATTTGTTTAAAGCATTTTAACCGAGGAACTTCATGTCCACCATCACTGATGTGCAAGTCATGCGATTTAAAGAAGCAGAAAACAAGCGTCATCTAGCTGAATTGCGTAAATTGAAGACTGAAAATGCAACTGACTATCAGGCAGAAGCAAAAATGAATGAAAAAAACATTAACCGCCTGCGCCAAGACTATGAATCAAAGATTCAATCAACACAAACGGATCTCGAAAGACAACTCGTAGACATGAGACGCAAACAAGAAAAGAGAATTGAAGAGGAAAAGCTTCGTCTAGATGACGAACTTAAAACCTTAAAAGCAACCCACAGAGATCAAGTTAGCGAAATTAAAGTTTCTAATATGAATGAGATTGAAAATATTAAGGAATCTCATCAGAGAACTCTTGATAATGCTAAGGAAAAGTTCGTTAAAGAACAGACTAAGTGGGAAGCATAAACGTTAATTAATTTGGGAGAAGTGTATGGATAAGTCAGCTAGTGTTTTTATAAATGGTCGTGCCCAAATTATCGAAATGCTTCAAATTATGCCTACGGCAGAAAAAGAGAAGCTACTAAAGAATATTAGAGCTAGAAATCCACAGATGGCACAAGAGCTCATGGTTCAAAGCTTAACTTTTGACCAAGTAGCTAGACTTGGCGACGATGATCTTCTTGCTCTCATTGAAGCTGTAAGGCCCGTTGTGTGGGGAGTTGCACTTAAGGGGCAAAAGCCTGAATTTCAAAGAAGAGTTCTTTCCGTTGCGCCAAGAGGATACGCTGAAGAAGCTTATGGTTTTCTAACGGCAACACTGCAAAATGAAAAACGCGATGTTAAACGTGCGCAAAGTAAAATTATTGAAATTCTTATTGGATTATCTAAGAAGAACTAGAGTCCTCTTCCTGATCTGTGCTTAGCTAAAGCCTCGAGATATTCCTTTTCTTGAGCGGAATTCAAGCTAAGCACTTGGCCGTCACTTGTTATTTTATGCTCTCTCAAAACATCTGAAGCGTGCTTTAAGCGATCACATAAAGTCTCCATAATTTCAGATAACCACTCAGGACAGTCGCGAATAACTTTTTTTATATCACTTTTCTTTACTAGGTAAACTTCAGAATCTTGAGTAACAATAGCGTTTGCGGTTCTGGCTTCGTCTGTGAAAATCGAAATTTCACCCAAGAATTGCTTTGCTCCGATTTCTGCCAAAGGAGTTATACGATTATTATCATCACGTAAAATAAGAATTGATCCACTTTTAATAATATAAAGATAGGTTGATGGTTCACCCTCAACAAAGAGAACGTTGCCCTTTTTAAGAGTTCTCAGGTCTAAAATGTCGCTCGACATAATTCTCCTCCAAAGATCCTTCTATAAGTGTGCCATACCTTAGGCCATAAGGGGAAATTGTTAAGTTCTCCAACTTAAGCTTTTCACCTAGAAAGATTGCAACCTCACCCCCACCGACAATCGAGGAAGCACGCTTACCAAGGACTGGGTATTGATCAAGTAAAGTTTCTTCATCAAAAGAAGATAGGCTTTTAATAAACTTAGTAAGTTTTTTAAAAGAGATAGCTTCAGATCCGATCTTTGAAGATTCAAACGTAGTTAAGCCTAGAATTATAGCTGCCAAAGAAGTCATTGTTCCAGCAACAAAAATCGCCTCACTACAATTGAATCTGTCGTCCTTGATAGAACTGGCCGCCATATTTATTTCTTCATTAAAAGTATTATCTTTAATCCACTCAGTTGCTCTAACAGATCCAACCGCAAGACTAATACTGTCGAGAACCTTAAAGGATTTACACTTAACTTTCATGATTTCAGTCGAGGCACCACCAATATCAATAATAGTGATGACTTCCTTAGACTTCGCTAATCTGCAAACACCTAAGGCAGTGTAGTAGGCTTCACCTTCACCAGATATAATATGAATTACAATATCTAACTTTGAAGTAATTCTGTTGAAAAAATCCTCTGAGTTCGTGGCAACCCTTGAAGCTTCTGTCGCCGTTATAATTATATCTTTAGAATCTATACTCAGGCCTTCTGCTAATTCTACGTACTCTTTTATCGCAAGATACGTCTCCTTCATTGACTCTTCAGCAAAAGCTTTCGTTTTATTTAAACCTCTACCTAATCCAGTTACTCGTGACTCACTAGCAATTTCCTTAAAGCCAGTTTTATCGTCATATTCACCGATTAAGAGAAGGACAGAATTAGATCCTATATCTATTGAAGCACGAATCATTGATTAACAACTTTAAGAAGGTTTTCTTTGTTAACGGGTGAAATCATTCCTTTATCACAAATAATACCTGAAATATGATCAGAAGATGTAATATCAAATGAAGGATTAAATGCATCGCTCTCATTTGGTGCAATTCTTTGGTCCTTAATAAAGAGAATTTCGTTTGGATCTCTCATTTCAACTTCAATCTCTAAACCCGTTTCAAGAGAGGTATCAAAAGAGCTAACTGGAGCGACGACAAAAAATGGAACTTTATAGTGGTTTGCCACAATTGCTAAAGTTGAAGAACCAACTTTGTTGGCAGTATCACCATTGGCAACGATTCGATCCGCGCCTATAAAAATGGCGTCGATTTTTTCAGTGCGTAGAATGTGGCTCATAGCCCCTTCAACGACAATTTGATGCGGAACTTTCTCCTGACATAACTCAAATGCAGTCAGTCGGCTGCCTTGAAGATAAGGTCTTGTTTCAAAAGCAAAAACCTTTTCAATTCTCTTAAGGCTATTAAGATGCGAAATAACTCCAAGAGCTGTTCCCATTGGACCACAAGCCAAGAAACCAGTGTTACACAGAGTTAATACTTTTAAAGGTCTATCACCGTAAAGCTCGTTTAAATGATTAGCTGCAGTCTTGGCCATCGCAAGATTATCATTACCTAAGATAGTCATTTGTTGGTGAGCAAATTCAACAAGAGATTTGTAAATTTCAGGAATTTGTCTTTGTTCTGATATCGCAGACATGATGAATTTTTTTGCCCTACGAGCCTCGTAAGCAAGGTTAACAGCAGTCGGTCTGGCGGAGTCTAAAAATGAAACGGCTTTATCAATTGCAGATTCAGTTATTTCTTTTTGTGACTTTACCCATAAAGCCATTCCGTATAAGGCTGCAAATCCTATAAGCGGTGCCCCTCTAACAACCATGACCTTTATAGCTTCATGTGCTTCTTC
>CAXBMT010000222.1:0-4202 GCA_963976925.1 uncultured Bdellovibrionales bacterium | reverse complement strand
CTTTCTTTGTTAATCTCTAAAACAAGTCGACTAACACCTAAAACAAAACCAGTTCCAAGTGAAGCTAAAGCACCTTGAGTGTTTAGTCTTTTAAATAATAGACCTAGTAAAAAGACAGCAGCAATCGGTGGAGAGATATAAGCTTGTATACTTTGAACGTAAGTAAATAGTCCGCCAGAGATATATTTCATGAGCGGAATCCACATAACTCCAAGAGCGACTAAGACTACTGTTGCTATCTGACCAACCTTGAAAAGCTCTTTATCAGTCGCATTTGGTTTTCTTACTTTATAAAAGTCATAAGTAATTAAGGTTGAGCATGAGTTAAACACTGAAGAGAGTGAACTCATAAGTGCAGCTAGAAGTCCGGCCATGACAAGTCCACGAACACCCATTGGAAGAACTGTTCCAATAAGAGCTGGAAGCGCATGATCGGGTCGATCTAAAACCAATTGATTGTTTTGAGATAAAACGAGTGCAACCATACCCGGGACAACAAAAAGAAACATAGGAAGCATTTTTAAATAGCCAGCGAAGAGAGTTCCTTTTCTAGCCTGTGATAAATTTTTTGCTGAAAGAACACGTTGTACAATAAACTGATCAGTACACCAGTACCAAATACCAAGAATAGGGGCGCCAAAGAGAATACCTGTCCATGGAAATTCTGGGTGATCAGCTGCTTTCCACAGATTAAAAAACTCAGGAGCAAGTTGCTCTCTCGCAGCGTGAAAACCACCAATGGCCTCGATACCGAAATATGTCACCATGATAGCGCCGGCGACCATAACGAAAACTTGCATAGTATCTGTATAGATAACGGCTTTTAATCCACCCATAGCGGTATAGAGCCCAGTTGAAAGAACAACAACAAGTGCGCCAATCCAAAAATCCATTCCCATGGCTTCAAAAACAACAGCGCCAGCAAAAATCGTCGCCGAAATTTTAGTAATGACATAAGCCACGACAGAAATAAATGATAAGTAGTTTCTTGTCGCTCTTGAGTAACGCATTTCTAAAAATTCAGGCATGGTCGTAACACCACTTTCTAAATAGAAAGGAACAAAGACCCATCCAAGTACGAGGAGGATAAATCCTGCCAAAATTTCGAACTGAGCAACAGGTAAACCGCTAGAAGCTCCAGCTCCGGCAAGACCGATCAGGTGTTCTGAGCCAATATTGGAAGCAAATAGTGATGCACCAATGGCAAACCAGCCTAAGTTTCTACCAGCTAGGAAATAGTCTTCTGACTGTCCGCCATTATCTGATTTCGGAGTTTTAACTGCCCATGCAATGCCAAAGACAATAACAAAGTATGTAGCAATTATAATGTAGTCGATGGACTGTAGATCGATTGACACGGGGCGCCTCATTGTGAACTAGTCAAGATTGGAACAAGTTACTATAGTGATTTAATCAAATTTTGTTAACAAAGAAATATGATCGATGGGGAATCAAATGCATAAATTTTTAAGCGCTGCGCTATTTATACTGAGCACATCCACTTTTGCCAACGCACCTGGTGCTCCTGGCGTTGTTCCAAACTGGTCATCGGCCAAAAAAGTTCAAGCCGCCACATCAGCGGATCTTGAATCTAAGGTTTGGTTCACGAATGCGCAGGGAATGTTAACAGAAACGTATTATCCAAATATTGATAATGCTCAAATCAAAGACTCACAGATCTTAATTAGTGATAACAGCTCATTTATGGTGGAAGAGAGAACGGCAACAATTCAAAAAGTTGAAGTTCTATCGCCATCATTAGTAAAGATGATCAATATCGATACTGGCTTTAGATTCCAGATTGAACATACTTATTACACAATTCCAGGCACCCAGATCCTAGTTGATAGAGTTAAGGTTGAATCTTTTCAAGACGGCTTGAGCTTTCATCTTCTAGTTAATCCAGCACTTGAAAATACTGGTTATAATGATCAGGCTTATGCTTCTCAAAATAAGCTTGAATTTAAAGAATCAAATACACGCTTAGTTGTTCGCTCAACTTCGGGCTTTGATAAGACTTCAGTTGGTTTCGTCGGCGTATCTGATGGCTGGCAAGATCTTAATGATAACTTTCAAATGGATTGGAATCATTCTCAAGCAGTTAACGGAAACGTTGCTGGTATGGCAAAGCTTGCTGTTCCTGCAAAGAAAGGCTCTTACGAGTTCTATATCACTTATAACTTTGCCGGTGAGCAAGAGTTCTCTGCTGATTATTTAGCATCGGGTATTAAGCAGTATAATAGTGACTGGAATAAACTTATTGATGGCTACAAACTTCCTAAGCTTAAGAATCAAGCACATAAAGACCTTTATAAAAGATCGATTTTTACTCTTAGAGTCCACGAAGACAAAGAAGTTCGCGGAGCGATGATTGCTTCTTTATCAAAGCCTTGGGGCGATGAAACTTTCGAGTACCCAGGAGTCTTCACTGGTGGTTACCACCTAGTTTGGCCACGCGATCTTTTTCACGTTGGCCTAGCACTTGTATCAGCCGGAGATCTTGATACTCCACTTCGTGCCCTTCGCTTTTTAAAGTCAGTTCAGTATAAGTCTGGAGAGTGGCGCTACGGTGATCGTGTTATTGCTAAAAAAGGTGCCTTTCCACAAAATGTTTGGACAGACGGGAATGCTTATTGGAGTGGCTTACAGTTAGACCAAGTTGGTTATCCTGTTCAGCTTTTTGCTCACCTTTATAGAAATCTTCCAAGCGATCAAAGACCATCTTTAGTGGCTGAGTTTGAACCAATGGTTCGTTTAGCTCTTGAATTTATCGTCAATTACGGCCCTTGGTCTGCTCAAGAGCGCTGGGAAGAAAACTTCGGTATTTCTCCTTCTACGTTCTCTGTCGCCACAGCTGCTCTTCTTGAAGGAGCTAAGCTTCTAAAAGAAGAAAGATACGCTAAGATCGCAAACGCATGGCTAACTAAGCCAGGTGATAATATCCATACATGGACATTCACTACCAACGGTGTAAATGGTGGAGGTCAGTACTATCTTCGGGTTGGTGGTTGTGCCAATTATACGGCTAACTGGAATCCAAACGATCGCACAAACTGTACAGTTGCTAACTCTGGTCAACAAGTTGATATGACGGCGATGCTTGATCAAGGCTTCTTAAAACTTGCTCTTATGGGCTTAGTTGATGCCAATGATTCAAGACTTTTAATTTCTCAAAAAGAAGTTAATGATCATATCAGACAAAAAATTGGTAAGTACTATGGTTGGTATCGTTACTCATTTGATGCTTACGGAGAGAATAAAAAAGGACGCTTATGGCCCCTTCTTTCGGGTGAGCATGCTCGCTTCGCACTAGAAAGAGCTCGCACCGGTGGCATCTCTTACGACCGTGCCAGAAAAGAAGCTAATCATATCTTAGATAGCTATGTTTTCTTTGCTAACGACGGTCAAATGATTCCTGAGCAAGTTTTCGAAGGATCAGGAGAAGGAACAGGTGGAGCAACACCATTAGCTTGGTCTCACGCAGAATACGTTAAGTTGATGTGGAGCTTAGAGCTTAATAAAAACGTTGAAAACTTATTAGATTAATATTTTGAATAGGAAGATCAGACCTTAGGGGTTTGGTCTTCTTTTTTAACTTCTTTCTTAACTTCAGTAATCTCTTCAATAATTTCTTCTGTTTCTTTATCTAGAAGTTCTTGTTTTTCTTCTTCAGCAATATGATAACCGAACTGTGAAACGATATTTTCGGCAGTAATAATACCAATAAGTTTTTTATCATTTAATCTGGAGACAACTGGAAGCCTTGAGACTTGAAAGCGTTTAAGTTTATGAAACGCAACCAAAAGAGATTGATCAGGGTGAATCGTAATAACCTTGTGTTCGGCCAGATCTGAAATCTTTTTATGACCTTCGCCGCGAGCCACAGTGGCCTTTAGTTGATTAGTGGAAATCATTCCGTCTAATAAGTCGTTTTTAACCACCGGATAGCCTGAAAACTCACCATGCTTTGTTCCTTCCCAAGCTTCTTGCGCCGTTAAGTGAGAGTGGAGAGTAACAGGCTCTGTGACCATGGCATCTTCCACCACGAGACTTTCAAGGACTTCATTATCATCTCTGGTTGGAAGATGAATTCCATCTTGTTCTGAAAGGTTTTCGTAAACACTACCTTTTAACAAGTGATTAGAAAGAATGTAGGAGATCCCGTTAGCAACCATCAAGGGCAGGATAATATTATAATTTCT
>CAXBMT010000221.1:0-4207 GCA_963976925.1 uncultured Bdellovibrionales bacterium | reverse complement strand
TCATGGGCTCACACAGGTTTTACTTTGGTAAGCCAGTCACTGGAACAATCTGGTTTTTAACACTTGGTGTAATGGGTATTGGTTGGATCGTTGATTTATTCTTAATTCAAAGCATGGACGCCGAAGCTGATCGCAAGTTTAAAACCGGCCCTATTGATTACAATATTTGCTGGGCCCTACTAACCTTCCTAGGCTTTTTAGGTATTCACCGTTTTTATATGGGCAAGATCCTAACCGGTATTTTATGGCTTGCAACAGGTGGATTATTTGGTCTTGGTTGGCTTTATGATCTATGGACACTGAATGATCAGATCGACGAAGTAAATCAGAGCCTATAAAAAAAGCCACTCTTTCGAGTGGCCTTTCTTTGTAAAAATTTCTTTTAAATCTTATAGACCTTGAAGAGTCTGAAGAAGATTAATTCTTCCTCCAGAAACCATTCTTGAACCGTAACGAGATACTTTAGTCACGTTATCCATAAGGACCTGCTTAAGCTGAACAGGGCTTAACTCTGGGTTGCGAGAAAGAACTTCTGCAGCGACACCGGCAGAGTTAGGTGAAGCCATTGAAGTACCAGACATATTGCTATAGCGGTTACCAGGAGTTGTTGAATAGATTCCTGAACCTGGAGCAGCCAGATCAACATTCACTAAACCATAGTTAGAAAAATAAGCCATGCCACCAGAAGAAGTTGTTGCAGCAACAACCATGAGAGTTTCTGAATCAAATGATGCTGGGTAAGTTAATCTGCTATCGATATCTTGAGAAGAGTTACCAGCAGCAGCTACAACTAATACACCATATTCAGCACCAATATGATCGATGGTATCTTTTACGAGATCGCCACCTTCATTATTTGATTTACCAAAAGAACAGTTAATGATCTTTGCACCGTGCTTAGCTGCATAAAGAAAAGATTCAGCAACATCAACATCAGTTTCATCGCCTCTATTAGGAACAGTTCTAATCGCCATAATAGCAACATTAGAAGCAACACCTGCTACACCGATACCATTGTTCTGTTTAGCACCGATTGATCCAGAAACATGAGTTCCATGAGAGTGAGCATCCATTGGATCACCTGTAGCAACACCGTTTGAATCACGAACAAGAGTATTGATTCCATGAACGTCATCGATATAACCATTGTTATCATCATCGATTCCGTTACCAGCAATCTCGCCTTCGTTTGTCCACATAACTTCTTTTAGATCTTCATGATTATAATCAACACCTGTATCAACTACAGCGACGATAATTTTTGCGCCTTTATTTGATCCAAGAGTATCGTAAGCATCGTTGACGGCCATTCCACCGCTTTCAGCTGAATTAAATCCCCATAGTCTTGAAAGTCCTGGATCGTTAAATCCTTTATCAGACTTACTAAAAACTTTTGGCAACGTTTCAGTTTGCGTTGGTGAAGGAAGCTTTCTCTTGCCTGCCTTAGCATTGAAATCAACTCGAAGAACGTTTTGAAGAGATTCAAGTTGTGTTTTAGTTTGAGCAGCGTTGTCAGTTCTTACAACATAGTATTGACCAAAAAGATGCTGAACACTTTTAGCCGTTGATACGACTGGTGCACTTTCTGAGTTTTTCATTTTAACAACGAGTCTTTCTGTTGCGTGAGCTTGTGAAATAAGGGCCGTAAGGGCGACACAAGCGAATAACTTTAATTTCATCCGATGGTTTGGTAGAGCCATCATAGAAAAGGATATTAAGGATGGGCACAAACAAGTTCTGACTTTAAAAGCAAAATAGTCAACTACTCAACGTTTATATTGTTCAAAGTTTTATTTAAGCGGATAAGTGATCGTTTTTTAAAACTAGTCTTATCATTTCTATAATCTAGATAATTAATAATATCTTCAAGTTCCTCTCTATCTTGAAAAACTCTAGAAAATGCAGGCATCACGGAGGACTTATTAAAGTTCTTTGGCGTTAAGATATAGTCACTCACCCATTCTCGACTTTTCTTTTCAAAGATAGATGGCTTAATAAGATTTGAAATATCCGACTCTGCATTGTGACAGCGCAAACAATGGGAGTTAAAAAGAATCTCACCATTCACAACAGTTTGTGGTGCATTTTTTACTTCTGACACAAACTCTTCGATGGCCAACTTAAAAGATAAATAGTTCACCTGATAAACCCATCTTAGATTCTTTTTCTTATCCCTCACCTTTTGGTCTTTCCATATAAGATAGAATGGACCCGTGTCGACTAGCTCTTCTGAACGATAATCAATCGTGTTCATCTTGCCATTAATTTTTTCAAAAGCTAGATAGCCTGGCTCATTATTAATATGTTGTGGAGGTATAATTGGTAGATATCCATTTTTTGTTTTAATTTGCAGATCTTTTGATATTTCTTTTTTACCAGAAACATAGATAAGAAAATCTTTTAGATTGAAAGCATTGTATTGTTCAAACTGACGGTTTTTTTGATCAAAGATTTTTACACGCTTGATAGGTAATTCTCTTTTAAGCGAATCGATCTTAAGTCTTTTCACCTCGCCACTGAGTGGCTCAAAGATCACTTCATCAGAGGCAAACAGCTTCAGTGAAAATAAAGATAAGGTTACTGCAATAAATGTTAAACAATGCTTATTCATAATTATTTCTAAATCCTTAAAACAGTATATATGAAGTTTTAGTAACTTATGACTGTTATGGCCGAATATTTTGGCAACTCTTAAGATAGTATCATTTATAAACAGTCGAATTATAGAAAATGTGAATATTCGCATACAATTGACCGAAAGGTTTATTGAGTGGGGATCATGACAAAACCTAATGCCCGAAAATCCATTCTCCTTATAGACGATCATCAGCAAAGAAAGACTGAGCTAAGCTCTCGTCTTCGAATGCAGGGTTATACCATCGACATTGCTACAGGTGGGTTTCATGGTGTGCACTTGATGGAAAAAAACTCATATGACTTAGTCATGATGATTGATGATATGAGTGATCTTTCAACTCAAGAAACAGTTGGGCTGATTAAAGCAACTGCGCAAAAGAAAAATAGTGATATTCCAGTCATGGTCATGAGAAGTGTCGGCAAAGAATTGGATGATGATGAAATTGAGTTCATAAAGCAAGAAAATGTCAGTCAGGTTACCGCATGGCACAACGAGTTTAGAACCCTCCTAAGGCAGATTACGGCCAATTTAAGCTAAATCGAGTAATAACTTCACGTTCATTCTCAAAGAGACTCAAGCTTTCTAGCTTAGAGTGATGAAGAAATTAATTATTTCAAACATTCTCTTTTCTCTTTTTAACGTAGCCAACGCTTACGACTACTGCGAGAGCTTGGCAGAAAATCCAATTATTACGAGGTCCACATTTATATCATTAAATAGGCAACATCGAATTGTTGAGCATGCTTCAATGGGCTCTCTTAATTCGCTGGCGTACTTAACTTTGATGTCACAATTTTATAATGAACTTTGCAAGATGCCTTATAAGCATCGAAAAATTATTTCATCAAGAAGAATAGAAACTCACCTGACAGCGGGACCGATTACACTACACCCATTTATTGCTGCTCTACCAATGGGCCCTCGAGATCATGACACTGGCTGGGATGTTGTACCAGGTGCAGCTGCAGTTGGAAGAGATGCACCAACAGTTATCAATATCCAAAGTTTATATAAAGCCCATGGAAGTAAAAACTTAGTCCTACACGAGTTGGCTCACGTGTTGGATCGTTTTTATAATAGCTATGAAATTTACAATTTTGATCTATCTCCTTCGGATGACTTTAAACCCATCTACAAAGACACTCCATGGGTACAAGTCTATGGAGCGTTTCTTACTCCCTACCATAGAAATAATATTGAAGAGCATTTCGCTGAACTTTATGCCAAGTGGTATGACTCAGACAGTTCAAGAGCAGAATTAAGAGCGCTAATTCCAGGAATTGAGGAATACTTTAACTCACTGCTTTAATTCTTAAAATCAAAAGCACCGCTTCTCGACGCACAAGACAGTTTTGGCTAAGATAACGCCGTCTTAACTGTAATTCTAGAGAAGGAAGGTCACCATGCAAAAGATCAAAGTTCAAGGAACTGTTGTCGAGCTCGACGGCGATGAAATGACTCGTATCATTTGGAAATTTATTAAAGATAAACTTATTCTACCTTACGTAGATCTTAATATTGAGTATTACGATCTTGGTATGGAGTACCGTGATAAGACTGATGACCAAG
>CAXBMT010000220.1:0-4216 GCA_963976925.1 uncultured Bdellovibrionales bacterium | reverse complement strand
TAATGTTGAGGGAGTTATTAGTTTTGATGGCGTCGTACCTAAGGGGAAAAAGCTTCAACTTCCAGCTGGATGCGGAGCTAAAGGTGATGTTTATTCCAATGAAGTGATCGTTAATAATGGCAAACTTCAAAACGTTTTTGTTCGAATCATTAAAGGTCATGAAGATCTACCCAAAACTGAGATCCCAAAAGAAGCAGTTGAATTAGATCAACGTCAGTGTATTTATAAACCAAGAGTTGTTGGAGTTCGTGCCGGTCAGAAAGTTGTCTTTATCAACTCAGATAAGATCTTTCATAATGTTCGCTCGATTACCAAAGAAAACAAAAGTTTCAATGTCCCTATGCCTAAGCGTGATCAACGCATTACTAAAGTATTCAAAAAACCAGAAATCTTCTTAGAAGCAAAATGTAGCGTTCACCCTTGGATGGGAGCTTATATCGCGGTTGTTGATCATTCATATTTTGATGTCTCCGGTGCTGATGGAACTTTCACCATTAAAGATCTTCCTGTTGGAACATATGAAGTAGAAGCTTGGCATGAAGTTTATGGAACCCAAGTTAAAACGATTAACCTAACAGAAGCGGGCATGACTCCAATTCAATTTACATTTAAGAAATAGGAACTCGTTATGATTAGTACTCATATTTTAGATACAAGTTGTGGCCAACCAGCCGCCAACGTCAGCGTTCATCTTGAAAAAAGAGTGGATGGTGATTGGAAGACTTTGGCCAAAGAACTAACCAATACTGACGGTCGAATTGCTTTTGATTGTCCTTATGAAGCTGGGGCTTATAGACTGCTTTTTGCTGTCGAAGACTATTTTAAAACCAAAAAAGTTGAGTCTTTCTTTTTGATCACTCCAGTTGTTTTCAACATTACGGATACAAAAAGAAAGTATCACGTTCCTTTACTCGTCAACCCTTATGGCTATTCAACTTACCGCGGAAGTTAATCAGTGGCTCAATACTTAGACATTCCTTATTATCAAGACTATCTCTCCAAAGAAATGCTGGCGCATTTACTGTCGAAGTCTAAAAACGTTGCGCCTAATCTTGAGATGGTGGGAGAGCCTTCTGGTCTTGAAAATAAGGACTCATTACAGTTTCTATGTGAGCTATATGATCTTGTAAAAGATGATCTGGCTAAAGTTCTGCACAATAGGATTGAAGACAGAAAGTTTATAGATCAAAGAGTAAAAGCTCTTTATCAGTACAATAAAGAAAACGACACGAGTATTGATAGCGCTGAGTATGAAACAATCTTAGGGCTTGAAGACAGTAGTGGCCGAGTGGTGATTGGACCTTTACAAGAAAGCTACGCTAAGACTTCAAAACAAAACCCAGTCGCACCAATTCCGACATACCTGCAAGGTCATCACATTACTTTGTTTGGCCCCCCAGATAGTGCCAAGATGTCTGTAAACGCCATGAACTCTTATCATCGCATCCTTGCTGATGAGCCAGGTGTTGTCGCCGAACTATTAAAAGACTTTAAAGACGCTCCAAAGTGGGGAGCTGATAACGAAGACTCAAAAACTCCTATGCACGCTGATCTCGTTAGTGCAGGGGATAATTTAACTAAATGTTTTAATCGCAATATCGATTTTATCGATGAGCGTGGTAAAGAATATAAACTTGAAAAAGAAAATCTAGCACTGCCTATTAAGCGCTTTCCAGGTCTTGCTCTGCCTTCGTTCTTTCTTTTTTATAAGAAAAACCCAATCCCACTGCATATGTATGACTTTGCTCTACATATGTTTGCCAATTGGAATAATCCTGAAGCACTTGTGTTTTATGTGCCTAAATTAGAAAACGAAGAAGAAGCTCGTTATATCCATACCATGCTAGAAGCGTGTGAAAAGCTTCTGGTAAAGCGCCACCCTGATTATAAGATGGGTTCTATTCGCTTAATGATTGTGCTGGAAAACCCACGCGCAATTTTACGCGTGAATGAAATCATGGATGAGCTTCATCCCTACTTTGCTGGTGCTTCACTTGGTTGGCATGATTATCTAGGTTCAACCGCCAGACTGTTTAAAGAAGACGGAAATTATCGTATTCCGGTTAAAGCTGATCCAAATATCGTGATTAAATATATTAAAGCTTCACACGATTTACTTAATACTGTGGTTGGACCTCGTGGTGGAATCAAAGTTGGTGGGATGTACGGCATTCTTCCGGTGAAGAATGAAATGAGTGGACCATCCTTTCAGGTCACCATGAAAGGTTATATTAAAGACGTTGTAACTCAGCTTAAGCGTGGACTTGACGGCTTTTGGGTGGCTCACCCGGACTTTGTTCGTCTTGGGATGGCGCTAGTTGCGGCCTGGAGACAGCCAACCAAAGATAAACTCTATACGCTTGTAAAATCTCTTCTTGATGAAAAGTATCACCAAGAGATTATCTCTTTTATTGATGGACCTGATATTGAAGGTCTAAAAGTAAGTGATGAAAGATACGTCAGGTCTCTTCTGGTTGCTGACATTAAAGAATCAACTTATATCGCCAATAATCATCCTGATGAAATTCGCTATAATGTTTTTCAATCACTGCAATACTTGGCCGACTGGTTATCAGGTAACGGTTGTGTTGCCCTGCCTGCAAAAGTTGAAGGGGAGCTTGTTCGCGTCATGGACGATCTTGCCACGGCCGAGCGTTCACGCTGGGAAGTATGGCACGAGATTTATCACGGACGCTTTAGCCTGGAAGAATTTCTTAAAATCGCTCACGAAGAATTGCATTTTATAAGAAAAGATCTATCTCACGAAAAAAAGATCGTTCAAGTTAAATGGAACGAAACTAATGCTAAATGGTATCCAGTTGCTTTTAACTTAATGATCAAGTTAATGAGTGATAAGAATCCAGTAGAATTCGCACCTGAATTACTTCTTCCATTTACCACTGATGAGATTAGATCAAGTGATGATCCATGGACAAAAGCTTGTGAGCTTAACCCTTCAAAATACCAAGTTGATGATTCCATTGATCGCTTTAATTATTATTTTGAGCGCTGTGGTTCTTTTGATTTTGCCAAGACTCTTTCAAAGAACGTCTTTTTAAATGAAGATGAAGCTAAAGAGTTAATTCTTAGTTTTTCAAAAGAAATGATCATTGAAGCAGCTTCGTTTCACGGTAATATCGGCGAAGCTAAAAAGACTCTTGATGCCATGGCAGCCAGTGAGCAAAGCCTAGTTTTCGGCGAAGAAGCATCAGTATTAAATGAGTTAAAAGATTGGGGCGATAAGTACCTTTTGAAATTTGGTGTGAAGTTTTTAATTTCCGCTAAAGGTAAAAGTGGCAAAGAACTTCTAGAAGCCTTAAAACTTAGATTTAATAAAACAGAGGCCGAAGAACTTGATAACGCCAGATCAGCCCTTTGGGAAATTACTAAAAAACGCTTTGATCAAAAAGACGAACTGGCTGAACTTAAAAAAAAATACAAAATTAAAGATTTTCAATTAAGTGTGAGTAGTGCTGCATTTAAACATCAGCTCATGAGTTATGGAGAGATTACTAATAGCACTCACTTTGAAGTGGCTTCACTTAGTAAAAGTGTGGCGAGCGCGTTTTCGATTGAGTATCTCGCTTCAAAAGGCATTGGGCTTGAAGATAAAGTTAACACTGTCCTAGCAAAAACCAAGTCTAGCTTCCGCTTAAAAGGCGAGTGGGGCGATGAAGTCACCATTTCTAATCTTATGAGCCATAACGCTCTTAATATGCATTATGTTAATGGTATTCCCTGTGATCAAGACATGCCAAATGTTCTCGAGCTTTTAGCTGGGCATAAAGAGTTTGGTTATCCAGCAGTGGAAGTCATTAATAAACCAAGTACAGTCTTTAAGTATTCTGGCGGTGGTTTTTTAGTTCTAGAGCATTTAATTGAAGCTCTTAGTGGTGAGTCGATTGTTAAGCTTACGACGCCATTTTTAAAAGCCCTTGGTATGAGCGAGTTTAGTTTCGATCAAAAAGAAAATGATGCTCATGATTATGCTCACGCCATCAATGTGAATGGGCAACCATTTTCAAGTTCAAGATTAATGTTTCCAAGCTTTGCTGCTGGTGCCATGGGGTCAGCCTCAAGTATGCATCAGTTCTTGCATCATTTAACTCATGCCTATCATGACGTTGATGGTTCAGGTCCAATCTCTCACGACACTGCTGTGATGATGTTATATGGACGTGATCTTGGTTCCCGTGAGTTCATGGGATGTGACATG
>CAXBMT010000219.1:0-4238 GCA_963976925.1 uncultured Bdellovibrionales bacterium | reverse complement strand
CTTATTCAACCCTAGCTTCGTTAGTTCAAAGATATAATACACAAAGAAGTTGTGCCAATGCTCTTAGAAATTGGTATCGCGACAACTCTATGTGGAAAAGCTTGAGTCGAATGGATCGAGCACGCCTAATTGTAAGTAAAGCAAAGTCTATCTCAGACAATATCCGATTAAATGCTCTAGCTGAGTCTTGTGCTAGTGCTAGTGGTAAGTCTAAAAACGAAATCGCAGCATTTATGAGATCAACTCTTAGCGCTGATGAAATAGGAAGAATTAATCACACGAATTATGAGTTTAACTGCCAACGCTTTATTGATCAAAATGGCGGGGGAAGCCTAGATACATCATTTTTTAGACAAAGAGTTAGAGATCCAAATAGTATTCATCCTCAACTCGATCCAAGCTTAGCTGTATGTATTATTAAAAGAGAGACAGCTTCAACGAACTTTGATCCTCATAGTATGAATTACTCATTTTGCCAGCTTAGAGGTCGTCAAGGTCGCCCACGCTCGACTGCTCACGGCTTAGGTCAATTTACACAGACAACCTTTCTTAGTTTAAGAGAATCTGGTCTTTTACCGTTAACTTCTGTTGATGACTCAACCTCAAGAACAACAAATCGAAATACATTTAGAGAAATGAGCACAGACCCTGATATGCAAATAGAGTCAATCTTCCAATATATAAACTACCTAATGAAAGCTAACCCGAGTGCTAGAATTAGACGTATGCATGATCAAGTTTATAGTGACCGCATGGAAGACTGGGAAAAAGCTGTGATTTCATACGATCAAGACCGTGCCTCGGATTATATTAGAGGAGTGCATGCTTGTCGCCGTTGTTACAGGGATGCTGGTAACGATAGTGAAGCTCAGGCTAACTGTTTATCACAATAAGAAAAATATTATGAAGTACTTAATAATAGCATTGTTGACAATTTTTAATCCCGTAATGGCGGAGGACTTTCGTGTTGGTGAAGTCCCTGCAAGTCATAAAATCGGTGTTAAAGAGAGCGATCATTTAAAAACAATATTTGTGACGAAAGATGAAAAAGAAATATTCTCTTATGAAGCTGACCTTGTAACTCAGCAGCTATTAAAATTCGGTTTGGTAAAGTTTAAAAAGATGAAAGAGCCACACTTAGTCACCGTCTGGAGCAGCGGCGCTCATGGACAAGAACTGATTGTTTTTGATCTTTCAAAGTTTAGTGAGAAGGATAAAGAAGCATCTATTGTCTATCTTTATGGATCTGCTTGGACGATTGATATGGAGATTAACCAAGAAAGAATTTCCATTAAGGGTAATAAAGAAGTCGATGCAAAAACGAAGCTCCCGGTTAAAGAAGAGTTGACCTTCAGGCCCTAACATCGCAATCTAGCATAATGAGCGTATTTAAGTTTTTACCTGAAAATTGGTCATCCCATTTACAATCATTTCTAAGCTCGTCAACAAGAACTGATCTTGAGAAGTTCTTGGACATTGAGTATGACAAAAAGACGATCTACCCTCCAAAAGATTGCGTCTTTAAAGCCCTTGAGAACTGTTCACTCGAAGAAACTAAGGTCGTTATTTTAGGCCAGGATCCATATCATGGAGAAGGGCAAGCTCATGGGCTTAGCTTCTCTGTACCAAAAGGCATTAAGATTCCACCATCGCTTAGAAATATTTTTAAAGAATTACAATCAGATATTAAAATCGAAGTTCCTGATCACGGAGATTTAACCTCGTGGAGCAAGCAGGGTGTGCTACTTTTAAATAATGTTTTAACTGTCGAGAAATCTAAGGCCGGCTCTCACCAAAAAAAAGGCTGGGAGGAATTTACAGCTGAGATCATCAATCAATTGAGTCAAAGAGAAAATATCGTTTTTATGCTCTGGGGTTCTCCCGCTCAAAAAAAAGCAAAGCAAGTATGCGAAGACAAGCATTTAGTTTTAAAGTCTGTTCATCCTTCACCACTATCAAGTTATCGTGGATTTTTTGGTTGCTCACACTTTTCAAAAGCCAATGAGTACTTACAAAGTCACAAGCTTAAGACTGTAGACTGGGCAGTTATTAATAACTGATTTGTGTATTTAATATCGCTTGGCTAAACCCTTTGCTTAATCGTTCAGTAGCTGCCAACTATAATTTGAGTGATCTTCTAAAAGTGAAGGCATCTCATTAGCAAAGATACTACTTAGTAACTTCCAGCCGATACTTGTAAGAATTGTAAGTGTCTTCAATATTATATTCATTCGTTCCTCTCTCTGTACTCATTATCGACTGATAACGATCAAATGAGGCGTTAAGCTTTGATTAAGATTGTGTTGGGGTTGCTTGATAGAACGTTTAGGTTTTGTCTAAGGATTTAAATAGAACAGTGCTAGATGGCACAAAGATGCTTGTCTATTATGATGCTTTGAAAAAGGACTTTATGTTATTTTTGCCCCTCATATGGTTATTCTTCACTGCTTTCTTCTTAATGGCTTACCTTAAGAAGGACATCAGCTTTATTGATGTAGGCTGGGGACCGGCTTTTAGCTGGCTGTATCTAAGCCTGGCTTTGAATTATCATGATCATTTAGGTGCTTTGCATTACTTAGTCGGAGCTTTAGTCTTTGCATGGAGCGCTCGCTTAGCGATTTACCTTCACGGTAGAAACAGCAAGAAAGGCGAAGACCCACGATACGTCGAGCTGGCAAAGGACTGGAAAGGCAATTACTGGATCAATGCTTATTTTAGAGTTTTTATGGTGCAGATGCTTCTGTGCCTTTTGGTAGCGGCTCCAATTATTGTGACGATGATATCTCCAGTTAAGAATATTGACTTGATCGCCATTGTTGGTGCTTTGATTGCTACAACGGGACTGGTTATAGAGGGGCTGGCAGATGCTCAAATGGCTCGCTTTCAACAGATTAAGCCAAGACCTGGTAAGTTTTGTCGTCTAGGTTTATGGAAACACTCAAGACACCCAAATTACTTTGGTGAGATCGTCTTTTGGATGGGGATAGGACTGATAGCCATTGCTGCAAAGCATGGTTATTGGGGACTGATTGGCCCTTCATTTTTGACATTCCTTTTACTCAAAGTATCTGGGGTGCCCATGTTAGAAAATAAGTACAAAGATCATCCAGAATGGCCAGCCTATGAGTCAGAGACTCGTGTTTTGTTGCCACTTCCAAAATTTAATAAGGATCAAGCATGATTGATAGTCTTCTTGCTAAAGGAATTTTACCCGATGCAGTTATTAGAGCAGGTATTAAGAAACTCGTTGGTCAGCGCTTAAAAGACGAAATTGCGCCAACAATTGAATTAGCTGAAAAACAAAGACTCGCTCTCGTTGATGAACTTAAAAATAGTCCTATCGCGATTGAGACAGATAAGGCCAACGATCAACACTATCAAGTGCCGACTGATTTCTTTTTGTTAAGTCTCGGTAAAAATTTAAAATATTCAAGCTGTCACTGGGATAAGGCAACAAACCTTGATGAAGCAGAAGATGAGATGCTTGCACTAACCATAGAGCGAGCTCAGATTAAAGATGGTCAAGACGTTTTAGAACTTGGCTGTGGCTGGGGTAGTATTTCGTTCGCTCTAGCAAAAGCTAATCCAAGCGGTACCGTAACAGTTGTATCAAACTCTAAAACACAAAAAGAATTTATCGATTCAAAGGCGGCTCGTCTTGGAATCAAGAATATTGAAGTGATTACTTGTGATGTGAATCTACTTGAACTTGATCGCAAGTTTGACCGTGTTGTGTCTGTTGAAATGTTTGAACACGTGAGAAATTATTCAAAACTATTAGAGAAGATATCAACATGGCTTAAGGACGACGGAAAGCTATTTGTTCATATTTTTACCCACAGAACGACGGCTTATAAATTTGAAGTTAAAGATTCTACAGACTGGATGAGTAAATACTTTTTCAGCGGTGGTATTATGCCAAGTGAACATTTGTTTTATTACTTCCAAGACCATTTAAGAGTTCAAAGACATTGGGTTGAGAGCGGAAACCATTACGCTAAGACATCTCGTGGATGGTTAGATAAAATGGATGAGAACAAAGAGCAAATCCTTCAAACATTTGAAGGTCACTATGGAAAAGATGAAGCCGTTAAGTGGTTTCACTACTGGAGAGTATTCTATATGGCGTGTGAAGAGTTATTTGCCTATAGAGGCGGAAATGAGTGGACTGTAACTCATTATCTATGGAGTAAATAAATGAAACAAAAAATGGCCATCATAGGTACTGGTGTAGCAGG
>CAXBMT010000218.1:0-4248 GCA_963976925.1 uncultured Bdellovibrionales bacterium | reverse complement strand
AAGCCGCCTAGAATCATAATGATTCCAGTGGTCTCAGTAACTTTTTTGTTAAGCGTATAGATAAAGAGTAGTGGACCAAACGAAGCCGCTAGAACAGACCAAGATAGAACAACTAGCTCGAACACGTTTTTACCGCCAACTAACGCAACCGTTAGAGCAATGATTGTTACGACAGCTGTCGCAATCTTAGTGATATAGACATTTTCACTCTTTGGCATAATATCTCTAGTGATCGCTGCACTACAGCTTAAAACTTGTGAATCCGCCGTCGACATAGTGGCAGCGAAAAGACCTGAAAGCACTACTCCAATTAAGACATCTGGCAGAAGCATTTGGCTTAGAGATGGAAGTGCTAATTCAGCATCAAAGTTATTTGTTTCAGGAAGAATAATACGACTTAGAAGACCAACTCCATAAGTGAGAATCGTAAAGAGAATATAAAAACTATAATAGTAAGTCTGGGTCTTTTTCATGTTTTCAGTATCATCAATACTCATGAAGCGAACCATAATATGTGGCTGTCCGATTACACCAAAGCCAGCAAAAAACCATCCTAAAATAAAGAGGAAAATACCAAAGCCGTTATCGATGGCTAGCCCAGTAGGCATGACACTTAAAAATGTTGGAGAGACAGCATCTAGTTGATTGTAAACTTCACCAAGACTTCCAATCTCATTTACACCAACAATAAAGAGCATGATCATAGCAAAGATCATAACAAATGATTGAGCAGCATCCGTCCAAATAGAAGCTCTAATGCCACCTGAAAGACAGTAAGCAAAAACAATAACAGCACCAATGATTGCACCAACATTATAATCCCAACCAAAGAGAACATAGAGAGCTTTAGAGCCTGCCTTAAACTGTGCTGCTGCGTAAATTCCCAAGAAGAGAACAGTGATCACACCAACAATTTTTCTAAGCTTGTTGTACTCAGTTCCATTCCATCTCGCCAGAACTCCACCAAAGCTTAAGATGCTCATTTCTTCCGACTTATGACGAAGCTTTTTGTGAACGTATCTTGCCATGGCAAGGTCACCAAGAATCCAGCCGATCATAAGCCAAATAGATTGAAGTCCACTTGTATAAGTAAATCCGATAAGTCCGATAAACATATAACCAGAGTTATTAGTGGCAACGGCTGAAAGAGCTGCCAACCACGGAGAGATAGAATTTCCGGCCATGAGATAGTCGGAATTATTCTTTTGACTCAATCTACTTGATGAAACACCAATAATGACAAAGACGATCAAAAAGAAAATGAAACTAGCGATAACTGTTCCCATAATTAACCTCAAATTTTAAAAATAAAAGTATGAGCTATATTAAGGTGAATCTAGAGAAATTATGGGGTGAATTTAATAAATTGGGGAATACCGAATTAAGTGTGAGGGAAATAAAAAAAGCCCCTCTGGGAGGGGCTTTTGAAGTTTTTTAGTTATCGATATAACTTTTGAGCATCTTAGCTCGTGAAGGATGACGCAGTTTGCGAAGAGCTTTGGCTTCGATCTGACGAATACGTTCACGAGTAACAAAGAAATCTTGTCCAACTTCTTCAAGAGTATGGTCAGACTTCTCACCAATACCAAAACGCATACGTAAAACTTTTTCTTCTCTTGGAGTAAGAGTTGAAAGTACTGAACGAGTTTGCTCAGAAAGAGTTACAGACATCACAGCGTCTTGTGGAGAGATAATCTTCTTATCTTCGATGAAGTCTCCTAGAGAGCTATCTTCTTCTTCACCAATTGGTGTTTCAAGAGAGATTGGCTCTTTAGAGATTTTTTGAACTTTCTTAACTTTTTCAACTGGAAGTTCCATACGATCAGCGATCTCTTCTGGAGTTGGCTCACGACCAAGCTCTTGAATCAATTGACGTTGAGTACGAACCATCTTGTTGATTGTTTCAATCATATGCACAGGGATACGAATCGTTCTTGCTTGGTCAGCAATCGCGCGTGTAATCGCCTGACGAATCCACCAAGTTGCATAAGTTGAGAACTTATAACCACGACGATATTCGAATTTATCAACGGCTTTCATAAGACCGATGTTTCCTTCTTGGATGAGATCCAAGAACTGAAGACCACGGTTTGTGTATTTTTTAGCAATCGATACAACTAGACGAAGGTTAGCTTCAACAAGTCTAGCTTTTGCGTAGTCGGCTTTCTCTTCACCGCTTTGGATGATGTTGAATACGTTTTCGATATCTTCGAATTCCATTCCAGCATCAAGTGATAGGCGACGAAGCTTTCTAAGAATGTCTTCTTGGTTACGAATCAATTGCTCAATCTTAGCATCAGTAGTGAAAAGATCTTTTGCGAATTGGCGCTTGAAGTTATCGTCTTCCATGATTTTGTCATAAAGGACTTTATAATCTTCAGAGTCTTTAACCTCGAGGAACTTGAAAATACGATCTTGTTGCTCAAAAAGCTCTCTGAACTGAAGGTAGTATTTTTTTACTGGTTCAACGAAAGAGTTAATGATCTTACGGTTAAATGTAAGGTCAGCCATTTCTTGACCAATAACTTCCATTTCTTTTTGCTGAATCTTAGTGAACTTCTTAAGCGTTCCATCTTCTTCTTTAATATCAGATAGAATTTCTTCAATACGTGCAACAACAGCGTAAATACGATCTTTGTATTTTTTGATGTCACCAGCAGAACTTTCGTCATCAAGACCACGAACTAGTTCTTTAATGAATTCACTTTGGTTTTCTTGACCATCAATTCTTTCTTTAAGCTTAACGATCTCTTCAAGAGCGTGAGATGAGGCAAGTGAAGAAAGGATGATTTCTCTTTCGCCTTCTTCAATTTCTTTTGCAATAACAACTTCGCCTTCACGAGTTAGTAGAGCAACAGAGCCCATGCGCTTAAGGTATAGTTTAACTGGGTCTGTAGAAGCTGATCTTAGTTCTGCTTTTTCTTCACGAGATAAAGTTTCTTCGATGATTTCTGTACCATCAAGACGGATGCCTTCTTCTTCTTCGTCTTGCTCTTCAGCATGGATTTCAATTTTGGCTTCATAGATTGTTGCCATAATTTCATCAACAGCAAGAGCTTCAACGATACTTGCAGGAATTGCATCATTGATTTCTTCTGGAGTTAAATAGTTTTGGTCTTTTCCCTTAACTAATAACTTAGAGAATTCTTTTGAGTTAATAAATACGCCGACGTTTGACATTGGTTCTCCCTTTAATGGAGTTTAGGATCGTTTTCTTAATGTATGTAGCTTACGATCAAGGACAGCTAGTTCATGCAAAAGGCGTTCGCTATCTTCTTGCGTAACGGCCAATAATTGCAAGCGCTGAACCTCTTCACGCTTTTCTTTTACGTCTTCTTGTTGAGCTCTAACTCGTAAATCCTTCATCATCTTTGTGAGGATTTTCCCGTCAGGGGAGTGTGGTCGATACTTAAAAATTGCAGCACCTGCGATCTCTTTAAGTTCAAGACTAAATTCTTCCGAACTCGTCATCTCCAACACAACACGAGCGAACTCTGTTTCATCGACTTCGTAGACAAGCTCCGAAAGCCTAGAAACATACGTTTGTACCTCATTAGAGCGTACAAAATCAAGGAGTTCCCCTATGTCAGGCCTTGATAATAGCTCAGGACATAGGATCAATTCTTGCACTAAAAGTTGTTCGACTCGGGCAAGTTTTGATTTTGATTTAATAACAGTTTTAGCTGGCTCATGATTTTGAATCGGAGGTGCTTCAGGTTCAACTTTTTTGACGAAAGTGGCACGACCTTTGCTTGCTAAAAAATCTTCATAAGTTTTAACCACTTGGCTTGAGTCAGAAGTTAATCCGATTCGTTTGGCCAAGTTTGTTAGTCTTTCTGTAGCCGCTAACTCCATCCCAAGTGGTGCAACGATGGCGAAGAATTGCTGCAGTAGCTCAAGTTTTCGATCTGTAATTTCTGGCATTTTTTCAGGTAGTCGCGAGTCAATTAAAACATCAATAAATGCGCGCGCATCGTCAATTCTATTCTGAAAAGCTAGCTTTCCCTGAGATTGTAGAAAGTCATCTGGGTCTTTTGCTGGACTTAGATCAATAAGTTTAGGCACAATTCCATTTTCTAAGGCCAACGTATTGAGTCTCTCCATGGCCTTCATGCCAGCATCATCACCATCAAGAGCAAGATAAAAGTTTGAGGTTAACGACTTTAGCATCTTAAGTGAGCCTTCACTCATAGCAAACCCATCACCGCCACAGCGTTGGTGAATCCATAATGGTGAAGCGCTATACAG
>CAXBMT010000217.1:0-4297 GCA_963976925.1 uncultured Bdellovibrionales bacterium | reverse complement strand
AATCTGGTATGGATTTAAAAGAAGTGGCGGCACCATATCTTGGCGCTTATCTTGTTCGTAAAATGCTGGATAATCTGGGCATACCAGACGATGCGGTTGATGAAGTAATTTTTGGTAATACCGGATCTCCGGCAAAATACCCAAACGTTGGTCGCGTAATCGCGCTTGAAGCTGGTCTTCATAAACGTACAAGTGGTTACACTGTTCATAGAAACTGCGCTTCAGGTCTTGAAGCTGTTTCACAAGCATTTTTAAAAGTTGCTAGCGGAAGATCAGATATTATCGTCGCTGGTGGTGTTGAGAATATGTCACAGATGCCATTGATCTATTCAAAAGAGATGACTGATCTTTTCATGAATGTCATGAAAGCGAAAACAGTTCCTGATAAGCTTAAGGCATTATCCGCTTTTAGACCTCCACACTTATCTCCAATTATTGCTATCGAGCAAGGCCTTACAGATCCTTTTTGTGGATTAAATATGGGGCAAACAGCAGAAAAGTTAGCGCGTGAATTCGGTATTACAAGAGAGCAACAAGATACTTTTGCCAACCGTTCACACCATCTTGCTATCAAGGCCCAAGAAGAAGGTCGCTTTAAAGATGAGATCGTTCCACTTGCAATTGGTGAAAGACTCGACAAAATCTTAGCTCAAGATGTTGGTCCTCGCGCTAGCAGTACCGTCGAAGGTCTAGGAAAAATGCGCCCATACTTTGAAAGAAAGTCTGGAACAGTAACTGTTGGTAACGCTTGTCCAATTACTGATGGTGGGTCAGCTATAGTCTTTATGAGTGAAGAAGCAGTGAAAAAATATAATGCAACTCCAATCGCGCGTGTTGTTGACTATCATTTCCACGGCCTTGAGCCTGAGCGTATGGGCATGGGTCCTCTATTGGCCATGGATGGAGTTTTCAATCGCACAGGCATGACACTAGAACAAATGGACTTAATTGAAGTTAATGAAGCCTTTGCTGCTCAAGCACTCGCTGTTCAAATGGCCATGAAAGACGAAAAGCTTGCTGCACGCTTTGGTGTTAACAAAGCCTGGGGCGAAATTCCTGATGAGAAGTTTAATGTTAACGGCGGAGCTATTGCTCTTGGTCACCCGGTTGGTTCAACTGGTTCAAGATTAGTTGTAACTCTTGCCCATGAACTTAAACGTCGTAAAGCTAAATATGGCGTGGCTTCATTATGCATTGGCGGAGGCCAAGGTGGTGCCGTTATTATTGAAAACTTAGTTAAATAATTTAAGGAATATATATGTCATACAAACGCATTAGTTACGAAGTTAAAGATAAGACCGCTTGGGTTGGTTTTGGTTTTAATTGTGATAAATCGATGACTGTCCTAGATGAACAGTCTTTAGTTGAACTGAGAGAGATTGTTGAGCGCTTACATGTTGAAGCAGCAAATCTTTCAGGTGTGGTTTTCCACTCACATAAAGATCGCTGCTTTTTAGCTGGAGCCGATATTAATCTTATCGATTCAATGAAAACGGAGAGTGAAGCTGCTGATGGTGCTGAGCAAGGACAACAAATCTTTAATCGTATTGAAGATCTTTCAATCCCAACAGTTGCAGCAGTTCATGGAGTTTGTGTAGGCGGCGGAACTGAACTAGTTCTTTCATGTAAGACTATTATCGCTTCAGATGATGATGCAACTGCCTTTGGACTTCCTGAAGTCAAGCTTGGTCTGATTCCAGGTTTTGGTGGAACATATAGAATGCCAAAGCGCATTGGTCTTCCGGCAGCACTTGATTTAATCCTTACCGGTAAAATGGTTAAAGGATATAAAGCAAAAAAACTTGGTTTAGTTTCTGAAACTTATCCAAAAGAAAACTTATTAAAAATGGCTGAGTCATTCTTTAATAAATCAAAAAAGAAAGAGTCATTAAAAGAACAAATCGGTCACTTTGCTGCTGATAACTTTTTAAGTAAAAAAATTATCTTTCAAAAAGCTCGTGAAAACGTACTTTCTAAAACAAAAGGCTTCTACCAAGCACCACTTAAGATTCTTGATGTTATGGAAGCCGGGATGATGAAAGGCAGAAGTTCTTACCTTTCAAGTGAATCTCAAGCTTTCGGTGAGTTATGTGTTGGCGAGCAATCAAAAAATCTTCGCCATATCTTCTTTATGACAGAAGAAGCGAAAAAGTATCCTGGCCCAGCTGCAAGTGACACCAAAGTTAGCTTAAAGCGCGGTGCTGTTCTTGGCGCTGGTACTATGGGCGGTGGTATTGCTTGGCTTATGGCCGATAACGGTATGGCACCAATCATGAAAGATCTTAATCCTGATGGTCTTGCACTTGGTCTTAAGCAATCTTCGAAAAACTTTGCTGAAGCCCTTAAACGAAAGAAAATGACTCGCGATCAATTCGAGCGAAAGCAGCGCTCTATCACTTGTCAGCTTGATAACTCCGGCTTTGAAAAAATTGATCTATTGATTGAAGCTGTTGTTGAGAACATGGATATTAAGAAAAAGGTTTTCGCTGACACTGAAAAGTATGTGCGCGCCGATGCGATCTTAACATCGAATACTTCTTCATTAAGTGTTGAAGAGATGTCAAAAGCGCTTGAAAGTCCTGAGCGCTTTGCCGGTCTTCACTTTTTTAACCCTGTTCACCGTATGCCTTTGGTTGAAATTATCACGCACTCGAAGGTTTCGCCTGATACCTTAAAAGCACTTTATGAGTGGGTATTAAAAGTTAAAAAGACTCCTGTCATTGTTAAAGATGGACCCGGCTTTTTAGTGAATAGAATCTTGATGCCATATCTTAATGAAGCAGGCTTTCTTCTTGAAGAAGGTGTGCCACTAAAAGATCTTGATGATGCTTGTTTGAACTTCGGTATGCCGATGGGCCCATGTAGGTTGCTAGACGAAATCGGTATTGATGTTGGTGTGAAAGTTGCTCATATCCTTCATGAGGGATTAGGCGATCGTGCTATGGCTTCAAACTTTTCTGAAAAAATGGTTGAAAAGAAGTGGCTTGGTAAAAAGTCATCTATTGGCTTTTATAAGTACGATGAAAAAGGAAAGCCAGATGGTATTAATGAAGAGTTAAGTTCTCTTCTGCCAGCGAAATCTAAGAAGATGAGCGAGACAGACATACAGATGCGTGTTTTCTTACCAATGATTAATGAAGCATCAATCATTCTTGATGAAGGTATTGTCGATCGTGCGAGCACAGTTGATCTTGGTCTAATCTTTGGAATTGGTTTTCCTCCGTTTAGAGGCGGACTTCTTAAGTATGCTGATGGTGAAGGTCTAGACAGAATCTTAGAAGCTCTTAATAAGTTTTCTGGAGAAGTTAATGAACACCGTTATGCCGCGAGTGAATTTCTTAAAAAGCTAGTAGCTGATAAGAAGAAATTCTACGAGATTTAATGGGTAAAGCTTTACTAAGATTTTTCTTTCAAACAATTTTTCTATCCCGCCAACGCCAAAAACTTTTACTTTTGGCCTTGGCGGGATTGTTTATTTCTAGCTTTGCCTTATTAGTTCTTCAAAGTGCTATGGGAGGACTTCAAGGTAAGTTGATTGATCGCTCTAAACTTGTTGAAGGGCAGTATGTTCTTGAAGGCGAAGAGAAGTTTAACTCCGATCGTTTGGCGCAATTAATTGAGACTTTAAACACTATGGGCGCACAGCCTGTTCGTGAGTATGAACTGGAGGTTTTACTTCAGTCTGGTGCTTATCTTTCTCCTGCAATTGTCCATGGTCTTGATTTATCAAATCTTCCAGGCTTTCTTGAAGAGCGAGAAATTAATCTAAATGAAGCAATTCTCCCATATGATTTAGCTTCTAAGATTGGCTCAGGGCCGAGTGAGCAAGTTAGACTCATTTCTCCCGCCCATACAGATTTCTTTTTAACCGAAGTTCCTAGAAGTGTAACCGTAAGGATTGAAAGACTTATCTCAACAGATGTCCCTGATGTTGATTCAATTCATCTTTGGGTAAAAGCTAGTTCTTTATATAATCTTACGAGAGAAAAGCTTGTCAATCGTATCAGACTTTATAAGCCGTTATCTAAATCGAATATTGATAAACTTAAAACAAATTTCCCTAACTGGAGTTTAGTTTCTTGGGAACAACGACACGAAACTTTGGTATGGGCGCTTGGACTCGAAACAACCGTGATGGTTTTTCTCTTTACGGTAATGTCACTTCTAGTTGCACTTTGTATCGTTTCAGGTCTTTTCTTATTCTTTGATAAAATTAAATGGGATTTAGCGGGTCTGTGGATTCTTGGTGCTTCTAAAAGTCGTTTAAAAAACTCTAGTGCGGCATCTCTAATGGTGA
>CAXBMT010000216.1:0-4331 GCA_963976925.1 uncultured Bdellovibrionales bacterium | reverse complement strand
ACGCTCTTCCGATCTAGATCGACTTAAGTCTAACTAAAAGATTTCTAATATCATGCATTTCACTGGACATAAGAATGATCTCGGTTGGACTTCCAGTCGTTATGTATTCTGTAATACATTGATTTGGATAGATGAAGCTCACGGGTGATCTCATTAACTTTTCCACCCGTTTGATCCCAAGCTTCTGCAAAAACTTCGTCTTCAATCGCTTTAATCAGGTTTGGTAAACCATGCTCTTTAACAAAGCTTCTGATTTTTTGGGTAACTAAACCGCTATCAATATGTTGCTGTTCAGGAGCATTATTGCCAAGAATTCTTCTTGGAAGATTCTTCGCTTGAATTAAGCCTGTTGCGTTTGCCAGAACTTCTTTTACAAAGCCTTCAACTTCTCTAACGTTTCCTGGCCAATCATATTGCTTTAATAAATCTTGCGTTTCGTCAGAGAACGCAATCTTTTTTGCATTCTTGGCGACGAAAAAATTAATTAATGGGACTATATCTGATCGTCTAGACTTCAAAGGAGAAAGGCTAATCTCAATTCCTTTAATTCTAAAGTAAAAGTCGACTCTAAATTCGCCGCGCTCAATTTGTCCTGCAAGATCATCACAAGTTGCAGAGATTAATCTAAAGTTCGATTTTTGAGGCTCAGTCGCTCCAACAGGCGTAAAGGTTTTCTCTTCAATAGCTTTTAATAACTTCTTTTGAATCTTTAGGGGGATAGTTCCGATCTCATCTAGAAAAAGAGTGCCGCCATCGGCTTTTGCCATGAGACCAACCTTGTCACTGATAGCACCAGTGAAGCTTCCCTTTTTATGACCAAAGAGTTCGCTTTCAATAAGATTCTCTGGAAGCTCAGATAAATTAAGATGAACAAAGGGAGCCTTTTGATTCCACAGATCGTGAGCAAGGCGAGCCGCCAACGTTTTACCAACTCCGGTTGCACCTGTGATAAGTAATCTTGCGTCTTCAACGATAGCTAAATTTTTAATCTGCAATAGTTGAGATAAAAGATATTTATCATTAGTTAAGAATCTCTCTTTTAGTAATGTTTCAAAACTATCTTGATCAAAACTCTTAATTAGACGTCCTAGATGTTGATCTAAATTATCTTGAATATCACCCTTAGAAAAATAATGTGCACAACCACGCTCAAAAGCTTGCTGGATAATTTCTGGAGAGTCATGACTAGTCATAACGATAGGAGTGATTCCTCTCTCCTTACAAAGACTAACGATCTCTAATCCCTCAAATTGCTCTTTATTGTCAGTGAGATTCAAATCAATGAGGGCCAGGTTAGGCTTGGCCATATCTAAGGCATTAGTAGCATCTTTCAGATTATCGACTTGAAAGACTTGGCCGTATTTCTTGAGCTCAAGCGCCAAGCTTTGACGGAAAAAGGTTTCATCTTCAATAATTAGAATTTTAGTCATATTTAGTCCGGTTAAGTCTGACTGGTTTATATTGGAATCAGTGGTCTATGACAAGACTAAATATGGAATATTTTCACATTATTTCAAATATTTAGCTTATGCATTAAGCTAGTTTTAAACATATTTAGGGGAAATCATGACGGCATTTAATATTATCTACACCATGCTGGGTGGCCTTGGACTCTTCTTTTTTGGAATGAAAATGATGTCCGACGCTCTTCAAAGTGCTGCCAGCGACGTCATTAAAAATATTATTAATACTATTACCAAGCATAGAGTTTATTCAGTTGCTGTCGGAATCGTCGTTACAATGATTGTTCAAAGCTCGAGTATCACAACAGTGATGGTGGTTGGATTTGTTAATGCCGGTCTCATGAATCTTACCCAAGCGATTGGGATTATTTTTGGCGCTAATATTGGAACAACAATTACTGGTTGGATCATCTCAATCAAAATTGGAAAGTATGGACTACTTCTAGTTGGTGCTGGTGTCTTTCCAATGCTTTTTGCAAATCACGGACGATGGAAAGTTATTGGTCAGGTCCTCTTTGGCGTAGGTCTTGTTTTTTATGGCCTAGATATAATGAGTGGTGCCTTTAAACCTCTTAGAACAATGCCAGAATTTTTAGATGCGATCAGTTTCTTCTCTGGTCAAAACTACGCTTCTTATATTGCCTCAATCATCATGGGTTGCTTACTCACTGTTGTTGTTCAGTCATCATCGGCCATGCTGGGAATTACTATGGCACTAGCTTCAACTGGTGTAATTGAGTTTCACACTGCCGCTGCACTCGTGCTTGGTGAAAACGTTGGTACAACAATTACAGCACTTCTAGCTTCTGTTGGTGGAAATATAAATGCTAAGCGAGCTGCTAGGGGACACGCTATCTTTAACCTTTTAGGTGTGGCCGTCGTCTTTAGTATTTTTCCTTGGTTTATCGAACTGGTCGACGCCATGGTCAGTGGTGATCCAAACCTTTTAAATGCTGCTGGAGAAAAGCCTAATATTGCTGTTCATATCGCAACCGGACATACTTTATTTAATGTCACCGCAACTTTAGTATTCTTGCCGTTTCTTCATTCACTTACGAAATTTGTTACATGGATCACACCTGAAACTGAAAAAGAACAACATCATCTGGTTATGCTTGGAGATGCTGAAGATACTGTTCCTGCCACTGCACTTGCTATGGCACAAGCTGAAATTGAAAAGATGCAAGATATCGTTGGAAGAATGTCTAATCTAACTGATGAGCTTCTAAAAAATGAAAGCTCAGAAGGGGATGATAAACGAATTGCCAAAGTAAAAGATTATGAGCGCATAACGGATTCAATACAAAAAGAAATTACCGTCTTTATGTGTAAGATGATGGAAAAAAGCCTTTCAGAAAAACAATCAGTGCACGCTCAGGCGATTGTTCGTGAAGCGGATGAATTAGAAAGTGTTGCAGACTACCTTGAGCGAATGTCGAATTATCTAGAGAGAACGCCTAAAAAGAATATCCTCAAAGAAAAGAGTCGAGTAGAACTGATTGAGCTATTTGATGAGGTAAGAGAATTCTATAATCTCGTTGTTCACAGAATCAGCACACCTTCTAAACTTGATATTGATCTTGTTCAACGAAAAGGTGATGCGGTTGTTGATCAAGCTGATCGATTAAGAACAAGCTACTTGGAGCGAGTTGCTGCTGGTGAATTTGATCCACTATCGGCCCTAACTTACTCTGATATGGTGGTAGCCCTAAGAAAGGTGAAGTCTCACTCTTTTAATATTTTTGAGTCTTTAGTTCGACTGAAGAAGTTAGATTAATACATTCTTGGTGCTAAGTAGCTAAAATCATGTTGTTCTAATTGTCGTTTAACATCTACAAAGCTAATGCCTTCGAACATAAGTGTCGAAGAGTATATTAGTATGAATTATTTTTTTAAAATATTTCTATTTACGATTATATCAATGACGGCGATTAGTTCAGCTTTTGGTCAGCATGGTAGTCTAAACCATGATGGTCATGTCATCAGTCAGCAATTTAGTGATACTAATAGTGACACTCTTCCAGAATATGCAGAACACTTTGGTGAAGCTGAGTGTGAAGAAGTCGAAAGTTTGAACGAGCCAAGAGTTGATAGAAGCACTTACGTTGTTGTTCTTAGCAGTATTAACTTCAGGCCCTTTAACAATTCCTATCAAGATATTTTTCTTTCAATAGATCTGCCTCCTCTTAAAGCATAATTTCAAAAATTAATTTTTGTTAATTATGAATTTAATATGGAGCTTTTATGCCGTTTAATAATATTGGTGAAATCCTTAATAATGTAAAAAATGTTAGTTCTCAGATTTCTTCTCGTTTAGATCTTGAATCATTGTCAAAATCACAATCTCCTCTGGTTTTTTGGGTGGGGTGTGCTGACTCTAGAGTTAGTCCAAACATCGTTACTGGAACTGATCTAGGAGAGATGTTTGTTCATCGAAATGTAGCGAATCTAACAAGTCTTGAAGATGACAACTTTGTATCAGCAATGGAATATGCAGTTGGTGTGCTTAAAGTAAAGCATCTTGTTGTCTGTGGTCACTCTGGCTGTGGTGGCGTAAATGCGGCCATGAATAAAGCTTATCCAACAGACACCATTAAAAGATGGCTCTCAAATCCTGAAAAAGAATTTGAATGGGCTCTTAAAAATAATGCTCAAATTGAAGAACATCAAAAGATAAATTTTCTTTCAAAGTTTAATGCCAAAAATCAAATTAAAGGTTTGCTCGAAAATGAATTGATTAACGAAGCTGTTTCAAATGGAGAGCTTCAATTACACGCCTTGTTCTATGACATTAAGTCATCGAGTTTAGAACTTCTAGAGACTCTAACCAGTCAGGAAGTCAGTGCTGCTTAGGATGAAAAAATAAGG
>CAXBMT010000215.1:0-4385 GCA_963976925.1 uncultured Bdellovibrionales bacterium | reverse complement strand
TTCAAATCCAGACAGTCTCATGGCCGGTGTTGGGTTTGAGACTTTTCTTGGCTCAATGTCTTTGACGGAATTTGCAATCTTATTAATATGCCCTGGTGTTGTTCCACAGCAGCCACCAACAATATTGATAAGCCCAGCGGTTGCGAACTCACCCATATAACGACCAGTCATATCAGGTGTTTCATCATAGCCAGTTTTTGAAAGTGGGTTAGGCAGACCTGCATTTGGATAACATGAAACATAGCAGTCTGAAATCTTAGCCAGCTCTGCCATATAAGGGCGCATCTCACGAGCGCCTAATGCACAGTTAATACCAACTGAAAATGGATTTGCGTGTCGAACCGAGTTCCAAAAACCTTCAACCGTTTGCCCTGAAAGTGTTCTGCCTGAAGCGTCAGTAATCGTAACCGATAACATGAGGGGGAGACGCTCACCGTGCTCACGTTCAAACTTTTTAAAGGCAAAAATAGCGGCCTTAAGATTTAGCGTATCAAAAGTCGTTTCCGGTAAAATAATATCAGCGCCACCGGCGACTAAGTCTTTAATTTGATCGTAATAATTTTGTTCAAGCTCATCAAAAGTGATGGCACGAAAAGCTGGGTTGTTAACATCGGGAGAAAGGGAAGCCGTCTTATTGGTTGGTCCTAAAGAACCAGCGACGAAACATTTTCGACTTGGATCTTCTTTCATCACGATGTCACAAGCTTCACGAGCGAGTTTTGCTGATTCAAGGTTAATAAGTGAAACAGCTTCTTCGAGTCCATAGTCTGCTTGAGCGATCTTAGTGGCAGAGAAAGTATTGGTTTCAATAATATCCGCACCCGCGCGCAGATATTCTAAATGAATGTCGCGAATAATCTCTGGGCGAGTAATGGAGAGAAGATCGTTATTGCCTTTTAAATCTTTTTTAGCATCTTTAAAGTGAGAGCCTCTAAAGTCTTCTTCTTCAAGTTTATGCTGTTGGATCATCGTGCCCATAGCACCGTCCATGATTAATAGACGCTGGCTGATGAGTTGTTCAAGTTCTTGGAATGCTTTTGATTTATTCACCTAAAATCTTTCACCACGTTTAAGACATTGTCTGCATCGTTCATAATATAAAAGTGAACACTTGGAACACCGAAGTTGAGTAAGCCCTCAACTTGTTTTTTTGTATGGGCCAAGCCGATCTCTTTAGCGTGCTTTGGGTTTTCCATCATTTCGTTAACAAATGAATCTGGAAAATTAATATAGAAGTTTCTTGGAATGGTTCTAAGCTGGCTAACAGACTTAATGATCTTTAGACCTGGAATGATTGGAACTTTGATTCCCGCTTTTCTGCACTCTTCAACAAAGTGAAAGTAGTGATCATTATTATAAAACATCTGCGTGGTAATATAATCTGCACCGGCTTCGACTTTCTTTTTAAGATTTTGAATGTCGATCGTAAGGTTTGGAGCTTCAAAATGCTTTTCAGGGTAACCGGCAACACCAATGCAAAAATCAAGAGGCTGAGCTTCTGAAAGATCACTGGTATAGTGACCGTCTCTAAGTCCAACAACTTGTTCAACTAACTCACTGGCATATTTATTTAAACTTCTGCCTGTCGTAATTTTCTTATCGTAGTTAAGACCATCACCGCGAAGTGCCAGGACGTTTTCAACACCAAGATAGCCAAGTTCAATCAAAGCATCTTCGGTTTCTTCTTTTGTGAAGCCGTGGCAAAGAAGGTGAACAACTGTGTCGATTTTAAAACGGTTTTGAATAATGCCACAGATTCCAATGGTACCTGGACGTTTTTTAAAAACTTTTCTCTCAATCGTGCCATCTGGATTTTCAGAATAATATGCACCTGCAGAGTGAGCAGTCACATCAATCCATGGTGGATTAAATGGTTCTAGCTTTTTAACGACTTCAACCACGTCTTTAACCGTGCGACCTCTAGGAGGAGGAACAATCTCATAGCTAAATAGTGGGTTTTTGGCGCGCTCGATATGCTCGATGACTTTCATGCTTGATCTCAATCTTTCACAAAGTAACTAAAGCAGTATCGTAACAGATTTGAGCCCTTGAAGGCTAGAAATCTAATAAATGTTCAGACTCGAAAGGCTGATTCCAACTAGGATTTTTGGCGTTGAGCTTATCACCAGCGATAACTTTTTTATAAAGCTCAATATAGCTTTGTGTAAGTTTTGTTATAGCAAAGTTGTCTTCGACGTAACGGCGAATTTGCTCAGCATCAAAGCGCTGATCTTGACTCACGGCCTCTTTAAGTTCGGCGTAATTTTTAACAATGAGTCCCGTCTCTTTGGTGACAAGTTCTGGCAGACTGCCATAAGGCGAAGCAATTACAGCGAGTCCTAATGCCATGGCTTCTATCACGGCGATTCCAAATGGCTCGTGCCATCGCACAGGCCATAAGAGCGCGTCGCATTTATTCATGATCGAAAGTTTTTCATCGCCGCCTACCATGCCATAGCTGTGCATATACTTTGAAGGCAAGATGGCTTTACCGCCACCGATATGCAGATGCTTTTTTGAACTCTTGCAGGCCTTAATGCAGTGCTTGAGATTTTTAACTTTCCACGAGCCTTTCGCCATAAAAAGAAAATTGTCCCATGACTTAGGCTGAGTGGGCTTGCTCCACGGGTATTCATCAAAGTCTAATGCGTTATAAACGTAAACATCACTTCCATGAATAGAGGCATGCTTCTTAGTCAGAAAGACAGTATTTTTAGAGAAAACTTCACCAGGCTTTCCATTTCCCTGAATGGTGATGAGAGTGGGAAAGCCATCGACCTCAGTGTTGGTAAACATGTGAACGATATCAGTGTCGTTTGGAATTTGAGATTGCCACGAGTCTTCTTGCATTGGAATGAGCTCAATGCCGTGTGGCGCTACGTCACTATTTGGGTGACCAATTAAGACAACTTTATGTCCTTGGCGAGCGAGCTCTTTCATATGCCAGAACAAAATACGTTCACTACCGCCGTATTTAAGCACTGGAAGAGGATTTGGATGGCAGAAGGTAACTTTCATCCTAGCAAAAATACCTTATGGTCACTAGAATGGGAACGCTTAAGGGGAAAATCAAATGAATATATTGGTCACGGGTGGAGCTGGTTATATCGGCTCTCATATTGTTCTACTTCTTGGAAAACTTGGTCATGAAGTTACTGTCGTTGATAATCTTTCTACCGGAAGACGGGAGTCAGTGATAGGAGCAGAACTCATCGTTGGTGAAATTGCCGACTCAGCTTTTCTAGATAAAGTCATGAACTCTAAAAAGTTTGATGCTTGTGTGCACTTTGCAGGCAGTATTATTGTTCCAGAATCGGTCACTGATCCTACAAAGTACTACGATAATAATACGGCTAATTCACTTAATCTTATTCAAGCTTGCCTTAGAAATAAAATTTCAAAATTTCTATTCTCTTCAACTGCTGCAGTATACGGTTTGCCTGCCGGTGGAGAGTGCCTTGAATCAACTCCAGTGATGCCGATTAATCCCTATGGTAAGAGTAAGCTCATGACTGAGTGGATGCTGGAAGACACAGCAGCAGCTCATAAAGACTTTAACTACGTGGCACTTCGCTATTTCAATGTCGCCGGTGGCAATGTTGAAGGTTTAGTTGGTCAGTGTTCACCTTTTTCAACACATTTAATTAAAATTGCCTGTGAGACTGCTCTTGGAAAAAGAAAATCAATGAGCGTTTTTGGCGATGATTACAACACGCCTGATGGAACCTGTGTTAGAGATTATATTCACACTGACGATTTGGCCCAGGCTCATATTGATTCAATTGAGTATCTAGTTGCTGGTGGAAAGTCGGATATTTTTAACTGTGGTTACGGTCATGGTTATTCTGTTAACGAAGTCCTTGAAACTGTGAAGAAGGTTTCTGGTGTTGATTTTGAAGTCACGAAAGGACCTAGAAGAGATGGTGATGCGCCGAATCTTATCGCCGTTTCAGATAAAATAAGAAAAACACTCGGTTGGAAGCCTAAGTACGATGATCTATCATTGATTGTGAGAACAGCTCTCGATTGGGAGAGAAATCTCAAGTAACTAGATGGAGCCATGTCTTGGCCGAGCTTTTAGAAATAAGTAGTGAATTCATACAAGCGAAGTTTTCGCCTCATGGTGCTGAACTTAAAAGTCTATCTGACTTTGAATCTGGTATTGAATATATCTGGCAAGGCGATGAAAAGTTTTGGAAGCGTTCCGCACCTTGGCTTTTTCCTATCGTTGGTAAGCTTCGTGATGATCAGTACTGGTTAAGATCAAAGTTTTATAAGTTGGCTCAACACGGTTTTGCTCGCGATATGATTTTCGAAGTGGTTGAGCATGAAAAAGATATGATTTCTTTTAGACTTGAGAGTAGTGATAAAACGAAAAAGAATTA